>CANRWA010000006.1 GCA_947643415.1 uncultured Clostridia bacterium
GAAATTCCGTATTTATGCGGTTTTTCGGCTATTATGGCTTTGAACGCTCCTCTTTTATGAGAAAGAGGATCATCCAACTGTTGTCAGACAGTTATGAACTGGTGGAGGCCGGTTCCAGTATATCAGCAATCAAGATCATAACAACAGCCCCGCCAGATCTGGTTCTTATGGATTATGAAATGCCTGTTTGTGACGGCAGACAGACGCTGGAGATGATGCGCTCCGACCAGGACACTGCCAAAATCCCCGTTATATTCCTTACTGGGAAAGGTGACAGGGAAAGCGTCAAAAAGGTTATGTCATTGAAACCGGAGGGATATCTCCTCAAGACTATGGCAGATGAAGATATAAAGAAAAACATTGATGATTTCTTCGGCAGGCAGAATATAGATAATTAGAATCAGATAGGAAATAGCTAGCGTACACAGACTGATAAGCTGTGGCTGGCGCAACGGCGCCAATTTAAATCCGTTCAAATTGGCGCCGTTGCTCTAGTACAACAAAAATTAAGTCTTTGATACATTCACGCAGAATTCAAGATCACTTTCTGTATCTGAAACATAGAAGAAATTACGATAATGAGTCCACGAAAGTATCGCTCCATAAATAGTAATTGTCTACTTTTAAACGTTAATTAAGATATTAGTATCGGGGTCATATACTGTGCCTGCCATATCTTCAGTTATTTTTCCAAAATAAGTATAACCAAGTCGTGTCAAATGAACTATTGCTGGCATTTGTTGTAACAGACAATGGATTTTATTTGCAGCTTACCACTGTTAAGGTGTCACTTTTTACAAACACCTAATACTGCATTTAAAGGACACGAAAAAAGAGATGCCGAAGCACCTCAGTTATACATTCTATGATTAACATTCAAAGCAATCATTGCAATGACCTTTTCAATCGGCGGTTCTTTTCCGTCTGGTGCAACTGTCTTCCAAAAAGTCATCGCTTTCGGTTCAGAACTTTTCATTGCTTCCCGAATAGCAAACCGCATTTCTTCTTTCACTACTTTTTCGGTTGTTCCACTTACTTTTGCTATTTGTCTAAAAATGTCGTTCACTTCTACTTCCTCCTAGGTTTATTAGTTATATCTATCGCCAGCAGTTATTGTTATAACATATCCATTCTGTCGAAGTCCCAAAAAATTTGTCGAAAGCTGAAATTTTCTATACTAAAAAAGAAAGTCCATCGATTATGACAGACTTTTCCAAAAAATATTATCTACACAACTTCTAATTGTATTTCCATTCATTTTAGAAAATGGACAATCCCGATTGGAATTGCCCACTCATTGTACTAATTATGCGATTTTTCTTGCCTGCACCGATTTCTGCATCAAATGATATAAGTTTGATATAAATTGAGCTAATACAACTTTGCACCTGCTGGAATATGGTCATCTACCATCAGAAGATGAAGCTTTTCTTCGCCTTCTTCTTCGTGAATAGCGCTGAGGAGCATGCCGCAAGAGTCAATGCCCATCATAGCTCTCGGTGGAAGATTTGTGATAGCAATAAGAGTCTTTCCAACCAGTTCCTCCGGCTCGTAATAAGCGTGAATACCGCTTAAAATGGTTCTGTCTGTGCCTGTTCCGTCATCAAGAGTGAACTGTAACAGCTTCTTTGACTTTGGTACTGCAACACACTCTTTAACCTTTACTACACGGAAATCCGACTTGCTGAATGTATCAAAGTCTACCAATTTCTCAAATAAAGGCTCAATCTTTACTTTAGAAAAATCAATCTTCCCAGGCTCAGCTTTCACTTCTTCAGCAGCCTTAGATTTTACATCATTTTTCTTATTTCCATCATTTAAGGTCTTCATCGTGGGGAAAAGCAATACGTCCCTTATCGCTGGCGAATCCGTCATCATCATCACCATACGGTCAATGCCGAAACCAATCCCTCCTGTAGGGGGCATACCGATATTCAAGGCATTGAGAAAATCCTCATCAATATGGTTCGCTTCCTCATCCCCCTGTGCAATCAGTGCCTCCTGTGCCTCAAAACGTGCTCTCTGATCAATCGGGTCATTTAACTCAGAATAGGCATTTGCCATCTCCCAGCCATTCATAAAGAACTCAAATCTCTCCACATAGTCCGGGTTGTCCGGCTTTTTCTTCGTAAGAGGAGAGATTTCAATGGGGTGATCCATGACAAATGTGGGCTGGATCAAATGATCTTCCACATATTCCTCAAAGAAGAGATTCAGAATATCTCCTTTTCCATGCCGTTCTTCATATTCAATCTGATGTTCTTTTGCAATCTTCTTTGCCTCTTCCGTATTCTTTATCTCATTAAAATCTACTTTGGCATACTTCTTAACTGCATCCACCATAGTGATCCGCTCAAAGGGCTTTGACAGATCCATCTCGTGTTCCCCATAGGTGAGAATCTCTGAACCAGTCACCTCTTTTGCTACATAACGGTACAGGTTTTCTGTCAGATCCATCATACCGTGATAATCCGTATATGCCTGATACAATTCCATCAATGTAAACTCTGGATTGTGCCTGGTGTCAAGGCCTTCGTTACGGAACACACGGCCGATCTCATATACCTTTTCCATACCGCCAACGATAAGCCTCTTTAAGTACAGTTCAAGAGAGATGCGGAGTTTCAGATCCTCTCCCAGTGCATTATAATGAGTTTCAAATGGTCTTGCTGCGGCTCCGCCTGCGTTCTGTACCAGCATCGGAGTCTCTACCTCCATAAAGCCCTGTCCATCCAGATAGTTTCGGACACTCCGCAGTACTTTGGAACGCTTTACAAAAGTATCCTTTACATCCGGATTCACGATCAGATCCACATAGCGCTGACGGTAACGGATATCCGTATCGGTCAAGCCATGGAACTTCTCTGGCAATATCTGCAGGCTCTTGGACAACAGAACCACCGTCTGGGCATGAACAGAAATCTCACCTGTCTTTGTCTTAAACACTTCACCTGTGATAGCCAGAAGATCTCCCACATCATATTTCTTAAAATCTTTATAAGAATCCTCTCCAATACTGTCACGTGCCACATATGCCTGAATATCCCCCTGCAGATCCCTGAGATTACAGAAAGACGCCTTACCCATAACCCGCTTGAACATCATACGTCCGGCTACCGTAACTGTCTGTCCCTCCAGCTCGTCATAATGATCCTTTATTTCAATAGAGTGATGCGTCACATCACATTTTGTGATCTGAAAAGGGTCTTTACCTGCTTCCTGGAGATTGGCAAGCTTCTCTCTTCTGACCTTCAACAACTGATTTATATCATCTGCCACTTTTCTCTAGTCCTCTCTCTTAATTTTTGTGAAAATCCAGAATCTCATATTTGATAACGCCAGCCGGGGTCTCCACCTCTACTGTGTCACCCTTCTGTGCACCGATCAGTGCCTTGCCTACCGGTGACTCGTTGGATATCTTGCCCTGCAGGCTGTTAGCCTCCGTAGATCCGACGATCTTATACTCCATCTCCTCATCAAATTCAAGATCACGTATATTGACTGTACAACCTACATTGATAATACTGGAATCTGTATCATCATCCACGACCACTTCCGCATTCTTCAGGATCTTGTCAATCTCCTCGATGCGAAGCTCGATATCACGCTGCTCTTCTTTTGCAGCATCGTACTCTGCGTTCTCAGACAAATCACCCTGCTCTCTCGCCTCTTTGATCTTCTGTGCTACTTCCCTGCGGCGGTTCACCTTCAGTTCATGCAGCTCATCTTCCAATGCTTTCAGGCCTTCGTAGGTCAAAATATTTTTCTTTGTCTCTGCCATTCTATTACCTCCTAGGATTTTACATCGTTATATTATAACGTAACAGAGCCGAATTGTCAATTATCCCACGATCTTCGCAGCAGAACCAGTAGGAACTACCGGATCTTTATTATCGTCTTTCTTTTCCCCGATCAGTAGTTTTTCACTCTTTGCATCCGTATCATCTTCGGTTTTACGTATTACGATATACTGGAAATCTTCATCTGTTATATTTACCACCGTGTTTTCCTGCATCTTCTTCCAGTTATCATCTGAAATCACACAGGAGGAATCCGGATAACCCGCATCCTCTGCGTCCTCTGTAGTAGCTTCGCAAGACAATGTAACACGGATCGGGTAATAATGGAGGGTATCAAATGTGTTTCTTGTCACAACCGGGTTGATCACCCCTCTCAGGAATACTGCCACATACCTTGTCTGATTTCCCTTATCATTCAGTTTACCATCTTCCAGTGACTGTGTATTTTTAAATATATTATCCTGGATCTTACAGTCCTTCCAGTTCAGGGCACGGACTGCCGCATTATAGGTGCCATCAATGACATTTCCTGTCACCTGTACATTCTCATGATAAAGCAACTGGCTTCCATTGGCAGAATAAGTGTGGCTCCCCACTGCTGTTCCAATATTCCGGAATGAATTATTGCGGATATAGATGTTTTTACAGACAGTCTTGTCATGCGCTGACCAGTCATAATTAAATCCCTTTGTTACCTCATCCGTTCCATCTACATTAATACATTCTTTGTAACTCCTCTTCTGCTCATCCGGACGGAACACGATAAAGGAACAGTTCTCCACTACTACATTATTTGACGAATTCAATTCGATAAAGTGCAGCCCATTCTGGTTTGTAAAGGTAATACCTCTTATCGTAACATTCCTTGTATGCCCCATTACGATCGCCATAGAACTTATCACGTCAGCACAATCAATCCTTGCGCTTCCGGTTCCCAGGAGCTTTACATTATTAGAACCGTTGTATCCTGTAACCGTTGCTTTGGTTCCGTCTTTCGAAGGAGGTACTAAGGTAAATACTGATTTTGCATAGGCAACATCTGCTGTCTTATTAGTACCTTTCCTCATAATAACCCCATCCTTTAAGGTTACAGTAACATTAGATGGGATACAGATATTGTTAGTCACCTCATACGTACCGGCCTCCACAGTGACCGCTCCGCCGCCAGCATACTCAAGCTGTTCCATGTAGGAACGGAACACATAATATACTTTTTTGCTGGCATAATTGGGTTCGTCCATATATTTCTCATGATATGGCAGTGTATTTACAGTAATCGTAAAATTCTTGTCTGTCTTATTCATGAAATAGAAAAGCCTGGTATTATTCAGTGGCACATAATAATGTGTCAGGTTGGAAATCACATTATTCTGCATCTCATTGATGGATGCCGGAGAGATTGCCGAATTACCGGCTGCCATCGTACTTCCCGTGCCACTGTTCTTCGCCGTTCCAAAATACATTGCATATTCGCAGGAAAGAATGGTATTCCCTTTGATGAGCGGATTCACCATACCCAGTCCCCTGACAAAATTCTTTGTCGGTGCTTTTCCTGCAGTCTTGATCATTTTATTGTTGGTAATGGATGGGGCATTCCAGTCAATGCCATAAACAACATATTGGGCGGTATCCCTGAAAGTATTGCCTGTAATGTTAATACCTTTCTGGTAATACATCCCTGTCCCCACAGCTACATGCTTTGTCGTTCCGATACAGGAATTCATAGCATAGAACGTATTGTTACTGATGGTGATCCCGCTATTAACGGTGTTGTCAAGTTTGCTCCATTTTCCAGAGAATCCATTAATGGTCTTATTGATGGTTTCCAGACGGATCGCCAACTGGGATTTTACAGTTGTCTTGTCTGTTCCGCCATAGAATTTACATTTCGTCACAGTAACATTATTGGAACCTTCCACCCAAATATAATTACTGTTGTTTTTGTTCCTGAACTGAATATTTGATACAGTAAGCCCTTTGGCATGTCCAGCATAGATCGCTGTGGCACCGCTGATCTTCCCCATATCAATCTTTACTGTACCGCTTCCCTTGATAACAACATTGGAAGAAGCCTTATATTTGGCAATCTTCGCCTTCTTCTTCGATTTGCTCTCTGATATCATCTGAAACATAAATTTTGTGCTTTTCAGTTTCTTCGTCCCTGTCTTTTTTGTCTTAAGAAACTTTACTCCCGTATTGCACTGGATCGTTACATTAGATGGCACATACAGAGTACATGGGATCTTATATGTACCCTTTTTCAATTTCAGTGTTCCTCCGGTCTTGCCCAGTTTTGTCAGGTAGGACTGAATCGTATAATAATGTTTCGTATTTTTATTATACGTCTTCAGTTTCTTGATCTTTTTGTCAATCGGAGTTGTCTTAGTAGAAATCGTATATTTTTTGGCTTTTGCCTCTGCCTTGTTCCCAGTAAGCAAAAAACACATACATAGAATGAATAGAACTCCCATTAACTTCACCCAATTTTTTTTCATCGCTTGTTCCCTCTTTTCTTAATTTTAAGATTTGTTTCATAGTATAAAGAGAAAATGCGTCATTTTTGTTACGAACCAGCAAAAATGATTGTTCCTTTCCATACCCTGTCCAGAGCAACGGTTTTGTACTCTCTGTTGTCCGGCATATGATTATGCAGAATAACGAAAATTATTGCGTTTGCTTCCTATTCATTGTATAATATCAATAATCCATAAAATTAAACTGCAGATAGAATCCCTAGTAGATTATCTGTCTGCCAATTAGCTCAACGGCGGGTTCAAATTGGCGCCGTTGAGCTAGCTCATTTATGTTAGGAGGGTAAGTATGAAAAAGAAAAAAACAGATGAGCAGAATGCCAGACAAACTGAACATAATGGAAAAAACGGCTCCATCAAGACAAAGATCATTGGTATCACCATACCGATCATTGCCATACTGGTAATTGCCATGATATTACTGGCGTATACCATTTCCAGCCGCATTATTAAAACGAATGCCAGAGACCTGTTAGATTCCTCTATCAGTTACCAGTCCTCCAGCATCGCCGCCTGGCTGGACGAGAATTTATCTGCCTTTTCCATGATGAAACATAATTTTGAGAAGACGCAGCCAACCACTGAGGCATTACAGAAAGTTCTGGATTCTACCTATGGCTATAATTCAAATTATCCGGATGGGCTCTATATCGCCGACCTTCAGGGGAATGTGATGAAAGCCGCCGCATCCAGGAAAAATTATACAGATGTAACGAATTCTATGTGGTTCAAGGAAGGACTGACCAGGGTAAATATGCGGTTTGGCACTGCCTATAAGAATGCAGAGGGTGAGAATATTGTCAGTGCCTCAGCGGTCTTAAATGATGGCACAAATAATATCCGTGTCATTTCCGGTGACGTTTCCCTTGCAAGGATTACCATCATCGTAAACTCTTTTGTGAAAATGGATGATGCCACTGCCTTTTTGGTAGATTCCAGGGATGGTACGATTCTGGCGCACCGTGACCCTTCCCTGGTTTCCCAAAAGCTGGATGTATCTAATACAGATCCTTTGATGTCAGCAGTGGCAGGTAAATTAAAAGAGCGCAATTACGAAGGATGCGACCTTGCTGATAACCTGGTTGGCTTTGATATGGTAGATGGAACGAACTGGGTGCTGGTTTCCTATATACCAGAAAAAATTATCCACGCAGATGTGAACAGACTGGGGACCCAGATGGGATTCCTTGCCGTTATCGTACTGGTGATTCTGATCGTGGCAATCGAACGTGTCATACATATGATTGTAAAACCAGTGCGCAGCCTGACAAATACCATTACTACCATGGCAAGCGGGGACTTCACCATTGATGTAAATGCAAAGGGCCGCGATGAAATCGGTAAAATGGGACGCAGTGTAGAGAACTTTATCCTATCGATCCGGAGCATGCTCCACCAAATCCGGGGCATTTCTGACCAGGTATCCATCCAGTCTGAGACCACCAGCGGATTATCCAGCGATATGTATGATTCAACACAGATACAGGCAGACTCCATGTCCAAGCTGAACAACACTGTCGACCAGCTCTCTGAGTCCATTATGGATATTGCTGAAAATGCCACTTCCCTTGCCATGGCAGTTGCCGATACACGGACTACCAGCGTACAGTTGGAAGACTGTATCAATCATACGGTGTCTGCTTCAGAAAAGGGAAAAAGTGATATGAATCATATTAATGCTGCTATGGATAATATCAGCATCTCCATCCAGAAATTAGACGCTGCCATCGGCAAGGTAGGTACTGCTTCAGAAGAGATTACAAATATTGCTTCCGTCATTGGCAATATTGCCGAAGAGACAAACTTACTGTCCCTGAACGCTTCTATCGAGGCGGCAAGGGCAGGGGATGCCGGCAAGGGCTTTGCAGTAGTCGCTTCTGAAATCAGTAAGCTGGCACAGACCAGCACCGATTCGGTAGGTAATATAGTAAGCCTTATCGGAGAGATCACCGGCCTGGTGCAGGAGACAGTAGAACAGGCAGCGGAAAGCATCAAAAACATTGATGAGAGCAGTGAGATGATTGATACTGCTTTGAAAACCTTTGATGAAATTTTTGATGATATTCAGACGACAGGTGAACTGATCAAGAAGATTATGAAAAAGATGGAAGATGTCGATGATGTAGCCTCCAACGTAGCTGCCATCTCGCAGGAACAGGCAGCCAGCACAGAGGAAATTCACGCCACATCAGAAAACATGGTTGTCCAGGCAAATAACATCGCTACCAGCAGCCAGTCTGTCTTAGAGGACGCCAAACAGCTCTCTGACAGTGCAAACACACTGACAGAACAGGTTGCACAGTTCAAAATATAAGGAGGTTTAAAATGAAAAAAATAGTCAGTATGATAACAGTTCTCGCATTAGCACTGTGCTTTCTGGGAGGCTGTGGAAATAACAGCGGTGGAGAGGAATCTGCCAGTGGAATAAAGATGTACATGACAGTATCTACGGCAGACACCTTCCGGCAAAATCTCATGAACGCAGCTAAGGAAAAAGCAGAAGCTATGGGCGCCGAACTTACCACAAAGGATGCAGAAGGTTCCCTGGAAAACCAGATCACACAGATTGAAGAAGCAGTCAACCAGGGGTATGATGTAATCCTCTGTAATCCCGTGGATGTGGACACAGCGCTTCAGCTTAAACTGGCTGCGGGTGAACTGCCCATCGTTTTCTGGAACTCCTGCCCGGCAGATGAATATCTGGAAGAGGACAAATACATCTTTGTGGGTTCCAATGAAGAGGACGCTGGCAGGTATCAGGCAGAATATATATTAGACAAATTCTCTGGAAAAGACAGTATCAATGTGGCAATCTTTGAAGGGCAAAAACTGCACTCTGCCACTCTGGGAAGAACAAACGCCCTAAAGGCAGCACTGGATGATTCCGGAAAGACCATCAATTATGTATTTGAAGATTATGCTGACTGGGATACAGATATGGCTAAGAACCAGTTTGACCTGTTCCTGAAAACAGGCCAGACTGCTGATGTAGCTGCCTGCAACAACGACTCCATGGCACTGGGTGTGATTCAATCCTGCGAGGAGAACAAAATTAGTTTTGATGATATCACTATAGTAGGAGTAGACGCCACAGAAGAAGGCTGCGCCGCCATCAAAGAAGGCAAAATGGAATTCACAGCATTGCAGCCGGCAGTGGGACAGGGCGAACATGCCATTATGGCAGCGGCCAGGCTGGCACAGGGAAAATCCTTAAAGGGCATGGAATATCTGGATGAAAGCAGCAAATATGTGTGGGTTCCCTTTGAAAAGGTTGATAACAGTAATGTGGCAAAATACTAAAAGCACAATCAGAAAACTACAGGCTATGATACCAAAAGACTTTTCTATCAACTGTAAAAGAGGACAAGCGGTAAAGCCTGTCCTCTTTTTTATTGCATTACATGATCCAAACTATTTATTTGGCAGCTCTCTCTGCAAGTGCTTCATACTTCGCTTTTGCATCCTTTTCAGCCTTATCAAACAGCTCTTTTGCCCTGTCTGGGTTGGAACGTGACAACCTGTTGTAACGAACCTCGCCCATGATGAAGTCCTGATAACTTCCCTTCGGCTCTTTGGAATCCAGGATAAATGGATTCTTGCCTTCTTCAGCCAGAAGTGGGTTGTAACGGAACAGATGCCAGTAACCGCTCTCTACCGCTTTCTTCTCCTCTGCCTGTGCATTCTTAAGACCACCCTTAACACCATGGTTGATACATGGAGCATAAGCAATAATCAATGATGGGCCCGGATAAGCCTCAGCCTCTACAAATGCTTTGATCATCTGGTTCATATCTGCGCCCTGAGCGATCTGTGCCACATAGATATAGCCATAGCTCATAGCGATTCCGGCAAGATCTTTCTTCTTTACATCTTTACCGCCGGCAGCAAACTGTGCGATAGCACCCGTAGGGGTAGCCTTGGAAGCCTGTCCGCCTGTATTGGAATAAACCTCTGTATCGAATACAAGTACATTGACATCCTGTCCACTTGCCAGTACGTGATCCAATCCGCCGTAACCGATGTCATAAGCCCAGCCGTCACCACCAAGAATCCACTGAGATTTCTTAGCAGCAAAATCCTTCAATTGAAGAATCGTCTGTGCATTCTCATTCTGGCAGCCACATTCCTGAAGAGCATCAATCATCTCTTTTGCAGCCTTGGCATTAGCACCACTATTCTGAATCGTATCCAGATATGCCTGTACTTTTGCCTTTACATCTTCTTTCTCGGCAACCTTCACAAGCTCTTCTGCTGCTGCAACTACTTTTGCCCTGTTGGCTCTCTGGCCTAATTCCATACCAAATCCATATTCTGCATTGTCCTCAAACAGGGAATTTGCCCATGCCGGACCTTTGCCCTCATGGTTTACTGTATATGGAGATGCCGGTGAAGAACCACCCCAGATGGAAGAACATCCTGTTGCATTGGCAACATACATTCTGTCACCGAAGAGCTGAGTCATCAGTTTCGCATATGGAGTCTCACCACATCCGCCACAGGCACCAGAGAACTCTAACAATGGCTGTTTATACTGACTACCCTTAACCGTTGTTTCCGGGAATTTATCCAATACAGCCGCCGGGGCGTCAATGGTTACACCATAGTTGAAGAATTCCTGCTGGGAAAGCCCTTCTGCGTAAGGAACCATGGAGAGAACATTGTTCTTCATGTTACCTGGGCAGACATTTGCACAGGAACCACATCCGGTACAGTCGTCTGCAGATACACTCATCACAAACTTCACGCCATCTACACCCTTGAGATCAACGGCGTTGTTGGCAGGCGCTTTTGCAAGCTGGTCTGCATCCATGGCAACCGGACGGAGGCAAGCGTGAGGACATACATAGGAACAGAAGTTACACTGGATACATCCTTCTGGATTCCACAGTGGAACATCTACTGCCACGCCACGTTTTTCGTAAGCTGCAGATCCGCTTGGCAGTGTACCATCTACATATTTCTCAAATGCCGATACAGGCAGATCATTACCAGTCTGGCTGTTGATGGCATTCTGTACTGTATTTACATATTCTACAAGATCTTTCCTATCTCCTGTTACAGTGACAGACAGATCTTCATCCGCAGCATCCTTCCAGGAAGCCGGGATCTCAATCTTAACATAATTCTTTGCACCAGCATCAATGGCATCATGATTCATCTTAACGATGTCATCACCCTTCTTGGAATAAGAAGCGGTAGCAGCATCTTTCATATACTGGATCGCATCATTCTCAGGAATGATACCTGAGATGGAGAAGAATGCTGACTGAAGGATTGTATTGATACGTCCTCCAAGACCAATCTCCTTACCAAGTTTAAAACCATCAATGGTATAGAAGTTGATATTGTGCTCCGCCATATACCTCTTCACCTGGCCAGGCAGATGTTTCTCAAGCTCGTCCATATCCCATGCACAGTTCAGAAGGAAAGAACCACCATCCTTCAGATCCTGTACCATGTTATACTTTCTGATATAAGCAGGCATGTGGCATGCTACGAAATCAGCCTTATTGATCAGATAGGTAGACTTAATCGGGGTATCTCCGAAACGAAGATGGGAGATCGTAACACCACCAGACTTCTTGGAATCATAATCAAAATATGCCTGTGCATATTTATCTGTGTGGTCACCGATGATTTTGATGGAGTTCTTATTTGCACCTACTGTACCATCTGCGCCAAGTCCCCAGAATTTACAGCTTGTGGTTCCCTCCGGAGCAGTAACCGGATTCTCATTTCTGTCAAGGGAGAGGTTGGTAACATCATCTTTGATACCAATGGTAAATGTCTTCTTGGAATCGTTTCTGAATACAGCAATGATATCAGCTGGAACAGTATCCTTGGAACCAAGGCCATAACGTCCGCCAAGTATCTGAACACTGTCAAATTTAGTGCCTTTCAGTGCAGATACAACATCTAAGAACAGAGCCTCACCCTGAGCACCCGGCTCTTTGGAGCGATCCAGGACACTGATCTGTTTTACCGTATCCGGAAGTGCATCAACAAGATGTTTTGCACTGAATGGACGGAACAGGCGAACTTTTACAAGACCTACTTTCTCGCCCTGGCTCATCAGGTAATCAATGGTCTCTTCTGCTGTATCACATACAGAACCCATAGCAATGATAACCTTCTCAGCATCTGGTGCACCATAGTAATTGAACAATTTGTAATCTGTGCCAATCTTCTCATTCACCTTGTCCATATACATCTGTGTCAGTTCTGGAACGGCATCATAATACTTGTTGCATGCCTCTCTTACCTGGAAGAAGATATCCGGGTTCTGGGCAGTACCACGCTGTACCGGATGATTTGGATTCAGTGCACGGTCACGGAAAGCCTGTACTGCCTCCATGTTGCACATTTCTTTCAAATCGTCATAATCCCATATCTCAATCTTCTGAATCTCATGTGATGTGCGGAAACCATCAAAGAAATGCATAAACGGAACGCGGCCTTCAATGGCAGTAAGGTGTGCAACAGCACCAAGATCCATAACTTCCTGTACATTACTGGAGCACAGCATGGCAAAACCAGTCTGGCGGCATGCATATACATCGGAGTGGTCACCGAAAATAGACAATGCGTGACTAGCCAGTGCTCTGGCGGTTACGTGTACAACGCCAGGAAGAAGCTCACCAGCAATCTTGTAAAGGTTTGGCACCATCAGCAGCAAACCCTGGGATGCTGTGTAAGTAGTCGTCAGTGCCCCTGCCTGAAGAGATCCATGAACAGCACCTGCTGCTCCTCCCTCTGATTCCATTTCAGACATCATTACAGTCTGTCCGAAAATATTCTTCCTTCCCTGAGTAGCCCACTGATCCGTATAGTCAGCCATCGGAGAAGATGGTGTGATAGGATAGATCGCAGCAGCTTCTGTAAACGCATATGACACGTGGGCAGCGGCTGTGTTACCATCCATAGTTTTCATTTTTCTGGCCATTTTTGTCTATGTCCTCCTTAATATATTATTCATTCTATTATTTTATCACTTCCCCTTAAAAATGTAAAGAATGCTTTTCCAAAAAATAGGTTAATCGCTAAAATGTGCCAATAGAGCAGGTATGATATCCGTCCCTCCCGTCTTCTTTTACCGGAATTCCAGTGTCGCATCCACCGTATCCACCGCCAGAGGTGATAACAGTTCCTGATAGGAATTGCAGTCTGCAGTCCTTCTCTTTTTGTGATTCTCCTTCATCTGGTCCCATATATCAAGATACAGCTTCTTTGTAATATGAGTCCGGTAAATAATACAGGGTTCCTCCTCATTGTACAGTTCCCGGCTTTTCTCTATAATATACTCTTCCTTCACCGGAAGTTCATTCAGTGGGCCCTCATATATTATATCCCCATTCTGTGCCGTAACCGCTATATTCTTCCATTTCATTTTTCTGACCTTCCTCCCTGATGCCATGGTCAAACCAGGATCAGATAAACTGCCATTGCCACAAAAAGGACAGCACTGATCAGTTTGATCACAGGTATCTTCTCCAGCACGGCTTCCGACATTCCAAAGACTTTTTTCCCAAAGTAAATGACGATCATTAATAGGAACAAAGGCACGACGAATGCTGCGCTGTATACAGCCAGCAGCAGTGTAGGCAGCATACCGCCGGTTCCCTTCTGGACCATAATAACAATAGAAGACAGATAAATCTGCCCAGTACACAGAAATTCTCCGGTGGCCACCGCCATGCCGATACCAAACATAATGACGGGGCCCAGCTTCGCAGCTGTAAATTTATTTCCCCAGCGGAGCATGGAGTGATTCATTTTCTTCACTCTCTTCGGCAGCTGAAGATTCATATCGCCATAGCGCTCTGCCCGCGCCTTATAGAAATCAAGGAGATTTAACAGGGCAAAGCAGATGGCAAATACGATCATGAACAGGTCAATCCACTTGGAAAAAGCTGTCATATTAATTGAATTCACCACATTATACAGAATGGTTCCCAACAAGAAAAACATAACCGCCTTTCCCGCCAGAAAAGAAAATCCGCATCGCATCATCTTCTCTCTGCCGGTCAGCATCAACGATAGAAGAAATAGGAAGATTGACAGACTGCAGGGACTCAGTCCATTTACAAAGCCAAGGCCAAAGGCCGCCGCCAGATGCAGAAATATATTTTTATCCTCTAACTCCCCACTCTCTTCCCCACTCTCCAGTATGACAGTAGGCCTGTCCTGCTGATAATTTGTGACCATCGCCTCCAGCTTATGCTGTATCTCTGCCCCCAGAAACACCTGATCCGATATGAATATGCTGGGGGTAAATCCTCTTTTTTCCTCTGGCAGCTGATACACCTTCCCATACTCTACCAGCAGATCATAATTGGCAGTGGAATAGATATCGTATTTCCTTATATTAAGATTCGGAACACGGCTCTCCAGTTCCGCCAGATATTCTTGTATTTTCCCACAGGTATCACAAGTGGCTGAATAAAAATATACTGCCTGTATCAGATTGGAGGAAACCGTTATCTCTTTCTTTTCTTCATTCACCTCCACCTGCAGACCGATATTGTGAAACAGATCTGCCGGCGAATATGTCCTTCCGTCTATTTTCGTGTTCTCCGCAGACAACTCCACCACCTGGTCACCTACGCTGTAGCTCAAAAGATTCTGATACCAGTTGATGAAATAATGTCCCTTTTCCCCGGCATCCTCATCACTCTTGTTATATACTTCATCCTTGCCGCATCTGGGGCATTCCTCCAATACATATCCGGCCGGCTCCACCATTTCTTTTACCGGCAGCAATAACACGCCATCACCGTTTTTATACCCGGCAATCCTCACTGATGAGTTGTTTATCCGGCTGACCAGCGTATATTCCTCTTTTACATAGTCCGATTCCTCTGCTTTGACGCATATGGAACTGCCAGCGGCAGCTATGCATATAAACGCCAGCAATATCATTTTTATAACTATTTTTCTCATGTTTGCCTCCTGCTGTCTCATCCGCGTCGGCCGGTTATAAATGAGTTCCGTGGCAGCACGCAGTAAATTAAAATCCCGCACACAGCCGATAAGGACCATGTGCAGGGATTCAAATTATCAATATGTCGGCCAGCCGTTCCAGAAATACAGATCACTGATCAACAGGGTTGGTGTACCATTGTTGTATGCATCATAAGCATGACGTGCCATCACATAACCCATAGAACCATTCCGGAATACATCCTGTCCGCCAGGACCTCTCCATCTGTCATTTCCAGAATCCATTATCGTTCCGCCGCCATTCAGCAGATTTCTTCCATTCTTATCTACATACGGGCCGGTAATGCTTCTAGAACGGCCGTACATAATTTTATATGTACTGTTGACACCGTTGCAGCATTTACCAATGGACGTAAACAGATAATAGTAACCGTTGTTGTACATAATACATGGCCCCTCAATACCACCGGACCGATAAGCAATCCTCACAGGTGCAGCAGCCGGTTTCATGGTAGACTGGTTCAGGCGGACAACATAAATTCCATCAAACCAGGATCCGTAAACAAGCCATGGTTTACCTGCTGCATCCACTACCAGATTGGGATCGATGGCATTAAAGGTATCTCTTCCCGCCTTAGAGGAAACAACCATTCCGTCATCCCTCCAGTCGCCTCTTGAGATGCTTGAGCAGGATACTAACCCGATTGCCGAATTGTTCTTTCCAAACTCAGATACACTATAGAAGCAGTAATATCTTCCTCTGTAATATTCGAGATCCGGTGCCCATACATCATTGTAGGTCATTCTTGGCGCATACTGTCTCCACCATGATAATGGCTGCGCAAAGATGGGAAGCCCATCCGTCCAGGTTCTTCCATTGTTGGTAGAATACTTCATTCCAATACCCTGTCCCGTAGAAGCAGACCACCATGTACTTCCGCTCTCTCTGATGATAGTGGGATCATGGGTAACAACTCCTCCTGACAGCCCCCAGTGGGACGCCTGTGCGCCTGGCACGATAACAGCCATCGCAAATGCCATTCCGAGGGCAATTAATTTGCTTGCCCTCCGCAGCTTTTTCTTAAACATAATTACCTCCTTAAATTTTTTAGTTTTCCGCCACTTTTTTAATCGAATTCGATATCTAATTGCGCAATTTATACATACAATATACAATTGTTCCAAAGCTTTGTCAATAATAAGTTATTAAATCCCTTCATCCCATAATTACCTTTGTTAATATTACACAAAAGCAATGTGAAAAATTGTGTAAAATGCAAAAAACACTTGACATTTTTACCAATAGGTGTATTATTGTATTATACACTTAATACATTGGTGTAGAATTATTATTGGAAAGGAGGATTTTATGCCCTGGATGTTATCCAATGAAAAACCTATCTATCTCCAGCTCATCAATCAGATCAAACTGCAGATCCTGGCCGGCTCTTATGAGTGCGGCGACCGTTTCCCCACGGTTCGTGAACTTGCCGCAGAAGCATCGGTGAATCCCAACACGATGCAGAAAGCACTGGCTGCGCTGGAGCAGGAGGGGCTGCTGGTAGGAAGCCGTACCAGTGGACGCACTGTCACTACAGACCAGTCGCTGATCCAATCCATGCGGAAAGATCTGGCAGACCAAGAACTGGAGCACTTCCGCCACGCCCTGTCAGAACTTGGTTTCAGTGATGAGGAAATACTGGCATATATTATGAAAGAATATCAATTATAGGAATTGCCTTTATGGCAGAAGGGAGAACATATGATTCTACTTGAAGCAAAGAATCTGAGCAAGTCTTTCGGCGCTTCCAAAGCACTGAATTCCGTGAATCTTACTTTGGAATGCGGCAGGATAGTCGGCCTGCTGGGGCCAAATGGAAGTGGGAAGACCACTTTCCTGAAGATCATCAATGGGCTTCTCGTACCAACTTCCGGTTCCATCTGGATCGGTGGAGAGACACCCGGAATTATCACAAAACAACATGTATCGTACTTACCAGATACCACATTTTTCCCTAAATGGATGCGGGTTTCAAAACTATTTGATTTTTTTAATGATTTCTTTGTTGATTTTGACCGCGCTAAGGCAAAAGAAATGTTGAAACGTCTCGGCATACAGGAGAGCATGAAACTTGGACATATGTCAAAGGGAACACTGGAAAAAGCACAGCTCGTCCTTGCCATGAGCCGGGATGCCAACCTGTTCTGTCTGGATGAACCCATCGGAGGTGTCGATCCGGCGACAAGGGATTATATATTACAGACAATCATCAATAACTACAGCGAAAATGCTACTGTCCTCATCTCCACCCATCTCATTGCAGATATTGAGAGCGCACTGGATGATGTGATCTTTTTACAGAATGGCCAAATCCGGCTTCATTCCAGTGTAGACGATATCCGTGCCAAGGAAGGGCAGTCTGTGGATTCTTTATTCAGGGAGGTGTTCCGATGCTAGGTAAATTATTAAAACAAGAATTTGGAGCTACGGCAAGATATTTCATTCCTTTATATGGTTTAATACTTATACTGACACCTCTTTTTGCCCTGACTTTCCGAATGATGAGTAATATGGATATGGACATTGAATCAGCAGGACTCAGCGTCATTGCCAGCATAGCTGCACTTGGTATCTTTGGTTATGCATTTCTCATTATTGCGATCTTTATCGCTACGCTGATCCTTATCGTAATCCGCTTTTACAAGACAACAGCAACCTCAGAAGCATACCTTACCTTTACACTTCCGGTAAAGACATATCAGATCGTACTTTCCAAAACACTGGCAGCCACAGCCTGGGAAATCCTTGCCGGGATCATAGCCATCTTTTCTGTTATCGGTATGTTCTGTATCAGTGGATTTGTTACCTTTCACGAGATGATGGATGGATTACGTTCCTTGTTTGACGGATTGTTCATTTATATGGATGGAGATGATTATCTCACAGCGTCTCTTATTCTTATATCCATTCTTACTGGCACCATTGCCAGCGTTATGAAAGTATACTGTGCGATCTCTCTGGGACAGCTCTTCCGCAACCACAGAATATTGATCAGTATTGGATTCTATTTTGCTATATACTTTGCCCTGCAGATCATATCTATGTTCCTGTCTGTGGGCGGAATCATATTCCTGCAGGGAGACAACCTCAGCCAGAGTTATTACAATTATACTTATAGCATCTCCATTCTGGAGAATGTCGCTGTCAGCGTCGCCGGATTCTGGGTAACTACATTCATTATGAAGAAGCATCTGAATGTCATATAATTAATAACAGCAAGACAGGAATTCTAGTCAAAAGGGAGTCCCCGGCTATGTCATGTAAAATGCCATAGCCGGGGACTCCCTTTTTCCTTTTGTCCGAACTCAACCGCGCCAATTTAAACTATTCAGTAATAACTCTATCCAGTGTATCAAGGAGCATTTTCACGTCAATAGGCTTCGATATATGTCCATTCATCCCACATCGCAGTGCCTCCTGCTTATCCTCCTCAAAGGCATTAGCAGACATTGCCAGGATCGGTATGGAGGCAAGCTCCTCATTCTCTAACTCCCGGATTGCCTTCGTCGCCTCATAACCATTCATCTCAGGCATCTGGATATCCATAAGCACCAACTGGTAGTAACCGGGTTCCGATTCCCTCACCATATCCACTGCGATCTTCCCATTGTCGGCAACCTCCGTAGTAAACCCGGCTTCATTCAGGATTGTGACCGCAATCTCCTGATTTAACTCAATATCCTCAGCCAAAAGAATATGTCCTGTATAGCAGCGTTTCGATCTCTTTTTCTTCTTATCTGCCTTCTCTGATATAGCCCTGTGCTCATTTGCCTCCATATCCAGACGAAATGTAAAGGATACGGAAAATTCACTCCCTACGCCCTGCTTGCTCTTTACTTTAATAGCGCCATTCATCATATTTACAATATTATTTGTAATCGCCATTCCCAGGCCTGTTCCCTGAATCCCGCTGATGGTGGAATTTCTTTCCCTCTCAAAAGGCTCAAAAATATGTTTAACAAACTCCTCACTCATGCCAATACCCGTATCCCGAATCAGAAATTCATAATTCGCACTGCCTGCCGGCGCCCCCGGATGTTCAGCAAGACTAACAGTAACCGTACCGCCTTCGTTCGTATATTTGACCGCATTACTGAGAAGATTCAAAAGCACCTGATTCAGCCGCAGCCTGTCACAATATATATCTGGATCTTTGACATTTACTGTCTCAATCTGTAATTTTAACCCCTTTGCCTGAATATCTGCCTGCAGAATATTACGCAGGTCATGCAGAATATCAGGAAGACTGCAGGGAGTCTCCTCCAACTGCATCTTACCGCTCTCAATACGGCTCATATCCAGAACATCATTGATCAGATTCAGAAGATGGTCTCCTGATGATTTGATCTTATTCAGATATTCCCCCACCTGCTTTTTATCTCTAAGATGGTTCAGCGCCAATGTTGTGAAACCGACAATGGCATTCATCGGTGTGCGGATATCGTGTGACATATTAGAAAGAAATACGCTCTTTGCCTTATTCGCCTTATTTGCCTGAAAAAGTGCATCCTCCAAAGCACTTTTCTTTTCCATCTCATCCCGGGTCTCTGCATCCACACTGCGGAATCCCATAACAATACCTCTGCTTCCTTCTTCTGTCCCGGTAAGCACAACTTTCATCTGGTAATATTTTAACCCATCTTCATCCGATATGCGGTAACTTACATAATACTGGTTATTCTCTGCCAATTCTTCCCTTAATATATCCAGAGAAGAGGCCTGCCTCATCATCTCCCTGTCCTCTTCATATACAAATTCCTGTATATACTGTTCCATGCTGTCCTGCAGTGAAACTTTCCTGCTGTGAATAAAGTCAAATGTGGAAATATCATCTTCGTCAATACGGAGAGGCATTCCCAAACCGGTATCCAGATCAAAGAAATAGACAAGGCTGTAATCAATACTCAGTGCATGAATCAACTCCATCTGTCTCTTTTCCGCTTCTCTCTGCCTTTTCTCTTCCTGCAGCTTCTGAGTCGTACAGTCCAGAAGAAAGCGTTGATAAAATAGCTGTCCGTTTTCTTCAATCAGTTTGACATTTCCCATAACGTGGAGAATTTCCCCATTGCTGTGCCTTACACGATATTCCACACTGACACTGTCCCCTACTTTTTCCAGCTTCTCGATGCATGCCCGAAGCCCTGGTTTATCTTCCTCCATAACAGAGGATGCGATGGTAGCAAATCCCTCTGCTATCAGTTCCTCCTGCGATTCATAACCAAGTATCTTCAAGGCTGCCCTGTTTATACTGAGAATCCGTGAACCATCAATAGTATGACAGATCACTCCACAATCCATAGTGGTAAATATCATCTCTAAAGCATGGTTCTTTTCCACGATTTCCATCTCATAAGCACGTTCCTGTGTGATATCATTGGCCACTCCGACAGTTCCCATTACGCTGCCATCAATATCATACAGGGGGGATTTATAGGTAGTGAGGATTCTCTTGCCCTCTCCTGCCTGGATTATCTCCTCAGACACACAGGTTTTTTTGCTTCTCATAACCTCCTGCTCCGATTCAATACAGGCAGGGTCATCTTGTTCCACATCCCATATATAGGCGTGGCCACGCCCCTGAACCTGGCTTTTGGTCTTATTAACAGTTCTGCAGAAGCTGTCATTCACTTTCTTATGTATCCCGTCTTTATCTTTATACCAGATGAGATTGGGAATATAATTGATGGTAGCCTCCAGATACTGGCTGGTCTCCCAATAATCTTTATCTCTTTTATAAGTTTCCTGCCACCGGAGAAAACGGAATCTGATTTCATCAGCAGACATAGGCATGATCCATATATCTGTGATCTTGGACATTTTGTCTGACAAAGAGGCAATCTGGCCACTTCCCACAAGCACTATAAGCTCTGCACTTTCCTTTTTCTCCGAAACCAGGGTTTCTACCATTTCTTTTTCAGCCATATCCTGCAGGCAGGCGATGATCACATCTGCCTCTGCTGTCAGTCGGCCTTCCAGCATACCACTCTCTGAGAATTTGTGGGTAAAATGTTCAAGTGGCGGCATTTCTTTTATTATCTCAAACACCTCAGTCTTGCGACCTGTCAGATAGAAATGAGTATGGCAATGATACATTATAATCCTCCCCAAACTTTGTACGTTCTTTTCTAATTCCATTACGATTCATTCTTCAGCAGACTAATTTCTTCCAAATTCGCTTAAGATCAATCCTTCATTCCGCTCCAGTGCAGTCTGTACGCTCCATGGATGTGTAAACAGGAGAAGAGGCTTGTCATGCAGGTCTTTCACCTTCTTTGTATCAGAAGTCACCGATAGTCCTGCCACATCCATCTCCTCATTTTCAATCCAGCGCACATGTTCATATGGGAGCTGTTCCATGCGGATCTCAACATTATATTCATTTTCCAGCCGATACTGAAGAACTTCAAACTGCAGAACCCCCACAACCCCTACAATGATCTCTTCCATTCCCGTGTTAAACTCCTGAAAGATCTGGATTGCCCCTTCCTGTGCAATCTGGCTGATCCCCTTCATAAACTGTTTTCGTTTCATGGTATCAACCTGGCGCACCCTGGCAAAATGCTCTGGTGCAAAGGTTGGTATCCCTTCAAACCTCACAGGTTCTTTCCCCTTATATAGAGTATCACCAATAGAGAAAATTCCCGGATCAAACACGCCAATGATATCTCCGGCATACGCCTCTTCTACATGCTTTCTCTCCTGTGCCATCATCTGTTGGGGCTGGGACAGCCGCAGTTTCTTCCCTCCCTGCACATGCATGACCTCCATGCCTGCCTCAAACTTCCCAGAACATACCCTCATAAATGCAATCCTGTCTCTGTGCGCTTTATTCATATTGGCCTGTATCTTAAAAACAAAGGCGGAGAATTCATCAGAAAATGGATCCACCTCCGTTCCCTCTGAGGTACGCGGCAGCGGCGAAGTCGTCATATCAAGGAAATGCTGCAGAAATGTCTCTACACCAAAATTTGTCAGGGCCGAACCAAAGAAAACCGGAGAAAGCTTCCCATTACGCACCCGCTCCAGATCAAACTCATCACTGGCACCATCCAGCAATTCGACTTCCTCGCTTAACTGATCATGATACTCCTTCGTGATCAGCTCATCCAATCCGGCATCCCCAAGCTTCACCTCCACAGTCTCTACCTTATGTCCATTATCTCCTGCCATAAAGCGTGATATCGTCTGTGTACTGCGGTCATAGACTCCTTTAAAATTCTTCCCGGAACCAATGGGCCAATTAATGGGACAGGTGCGAATCCCCAGTACATTTTCAATCTGATCGATGAGTTCGAAAGGATCCATCGCCTCCCGGTCCATTTTATTGATAAAGGTAAAAATAGGAATTCCTCTCATGACACACACCTTAAAGAGCTTGATAGTCTGTGCCTCTACCCCCTTGGAACCATCGATCACCATAACAGCAGAATCTGCTGCCATGAGCGTCCGGTAAGTATCCTCAGAAAAGTCCTGATGCCCTGGTGTATCCAGAATATTAATACAAAATCCGTTATAATTGAACTGAAGGACAGATGAAGTAACAGAGATCCCTCTTTCCTTCTCAATCTCCATCCAATCAGACACAGCATGTTTCGCCGCTTTCCGTCCCTTAACAGAACCTGCCAGATTGATCGCTCCCCCATATAAAAGGAACTTCTCTGTCAGTGTCGTCTTACCAGCATCCGGGTGGGATATAATGGCAAAGGTACGGCGTTTTTCTATTTCCTGTCTCAATGAACCACTCATGAAAATCCTCATTTCTGCAGACCCGATGAGAACTGCTATAATAACTGTAATAATATAACAAAAGTCCTGATATCTATCAGGACTTATAAGCTGGGCTACCAGGATTCGAACCTGGAAATGCTGGAGTCAGAGTCCAGTGCCTTACCGTTTGGCGATAGCCCAATCACAACCACAAGCGATATTATACAATAAGAATCCTGATATTGCAAGAGGAAAATAGTAAATTTATATTTTTTTTATAAACACAACACGTTTCTCACTTTGGAGTTACTGGCAGGAAGGAATCCGAAATGCTGGAAATGGCTGAAAGACCGCCATTTCCGATATATCGTTTCTACTGCCATAGGCTAGGAAGCAGTCACAGGCCCGCCGTGTACATTTTTTCTCTGGCAAGCTGTCCAGCCCATCTTGATATAGATTTCCCATCTTCTGGTGGCAAAGAATACAGGAACGGATGCTTCCATCCCCTTCCACCATCAGTGCCCCCCTGCACTCCCGCGCATCCGGCTGAAAATACCTCAGCTCCAGTCCAAAATAATCATCAATAGCAGCAAATGCCTGTATCTCATCCTCTCTGTACCTGCGTCCAAGGCCATCCATTTTATTCACCCACATATAGATATGGCTGTCCAATCTCCTGCGCAGTTCATGGAGAATACGGATATTCTCCGGCACGCCAACACTTCCCACACAGAACTGCACCCCGGCTTCCTGAATACAACTGCACTGTTCCAGGAAACGGTCCACAGATATCATCGCCGGATGAAACGTCCCCCACAGCCTCAGTTTTTCTTTGTTTCCGCCATGGCCCTCATAAATATCCAGCATCTTCTCCACAGGAAAACTAAGATTACTCTGCGCCCCTACAGCCTTTATCCCGCCACACTTGGTGAGCTGCGCCAGCCCTTCCCAGTAATGTTCATGGATCATCGCCTCCCCATAAGGAACAACCTGAACTGCCCCGAAAAATCCACATTCTTCTATTTTCCTGACAAAACGGAACCATTCCTCCTGATCCCTCTCCAACTGCCGTGTACTGGCTTTCTTTCTGGAAAATGGACAATATGGGCAGGAATAATTGCAGAAATCCAGACTGCCGCGATAATAAATCTGCCTGACCATATATCTACCCCTCCATTCCGAATAAGCTATCAAGCTTATTTTCCACACTACCCCTCCAGCATCGGTGAGATCTCCGAATGCACCATTTTGCGTCTCACCTCATCTGAGATCAGCATCGGTCCCAGATAATCCGACAGGGAAAACCCTTTCTCGGTGAGCCAGATCTTCTCCCCATCCTCATAGGCATATCCTTTTTGTATCCAGTCAGCCAACTCTGGAAAATCCCGTTCTGGTTCCGACCTGAAATATTTCCTGTAATCCACCTTTGACAGGCCACACTGAAACAGGATATTTTTAATCACAAATCTCCGTCTCTGTTCCTCTTCAGACAAAATAAACCCATGATGGATTACTGTATGATCCGCTGTCTTTATATACTGGTCCAGGATCTTCCTGCACTGGTTCTGCCTGACACCATATGGCATACAGAAATGAAGTTCATCAATATATGTGCGGCCACCACAGCCAATCGATATCGTATTGTCAAAACCGCACCCCGACAGTCCACTGGTCTCTCCGTTCCTCACAAACCGCCGCATAGAATAGGGTACATATCCTCTTTCCTTCAGATATTGCCTGGCAGAGAGGTACATCTGCCAGGCAGCCTCCGGCCTCCTGACTGCCTTCGCCGACAGATAAGTATCTTTCTTTATATATAGCGGATATATAAATAATTCCTCCGGCTCGTATGCCAGTGCCTGCTCAATGGAAGAAATGAAGCTCTCCTCCGTCTGACCCGGAATCCCATAGATCAGATCCAGGTTTACACAGGAAAATCCCACATTCATTATCATTTCCATAGCACATCTAACCTGTTCCACAGTATGGCTGCGGTTCAGGGCCGCCAGCTCCTCCTCATAAAAGCTCTGTACTCCCATACTGATCCGTGTCACATGATGCTCCTTCAAAAGAGCTAACTTCTCCTTCGTTGTCTGTGCCGGGGAGGTCTCCACAACGGTCTGCCTTCCCCTGGCATCGAAACCCATCTGCTCCTCTGCGATACGGAATACCCGTTCCATCTGCGGGACGGAAAGCATCAACGGCGTCCCGCCTCCTATGGTCAGATCAGTAAACACAATAGATTCCGGCAGGATTTCTGATATCTGTCTGGCATGACGCCCCATTGCATCTATATATTGCCCCATTCGTTCCCCGCTCTGTCCTGTGACCGAAAACAGGTTGCAATATCCACACTTACTCTGACAGAAAGGAATATGAAAATAAAGGCTGCACTCACGGTTTGCCAGCCTGCCCATATAATCTGCCAAATTGATTCCCTCCAGTACCCCATACGCTGTCTTATGGGGATAACTGTACATATACTGCTGATATGGATTCATCTGTCTCCTCCTTCAGGCCTTTTGCCCTGGAATCAGAAAATGTTTATATGGCACAGTATTCACAACAGGATGATTGAATCCATGATATAAATAACCATCCTCTCCATAACAGGTTCCATGGTCAGAACAGCAGATGCAGAATGTATCCCCCTTGTCCTGAAACGCTTCAAACAGCCTGTCCAATTCGCCATCCACATAACGGAGTGCTGCGGCATGTGTCTCCACACTGTCATGTTTCTCCCCTTCTATATAGAAATAATTGGGATAGTGAATGGCAGAAATATTGATATACATCATGATAAGTTTTCCCTCTGGAATCTCATGAACTTTTCTCACGGCAAAGTCAATCTGGTTTGTGGCAGATTCTTTTATCTTACAGCCAAAGGAAGGATTCCAGTAACTATGTTGAAAGTAGCCGGGCATCACCTTCCCGATATCGGTCCGCTTGTCGAAGAAACTAAGCCCTCCAATACAATAAGTACCATATCCTTCTCTCTCCATCCCTTCTACAATAGTAGATCCCTGAAAACAAAAGGCATCTTCTGGCGCCTTTCGCCCCATCCCGATATCCTCAGAGAAGAATAATTTCTCCCGTTTCTTCATATCCCGTACCTTGGAATCCACAGGCAGGAATCCGGCAAACATTGCCTGATGGGATGGATATGTAAAATTCCCAGGAGCCTGACATTCCCTCCACTTTCCATACCGGTTCAGTACCGGGGTTCTGCCCTGCT
Organism: uncultured Clostridia bacterium; assembly: GCA_947643415.1. GTDB lineage: Bacteria > Bacillota > Clostridia > Lachnospirales > Lachnospiraceae > Eubacterium_F. The sequence continues at coordinate 26,275 of CANRWA010000006.1, forward strand.
CTTCTTCCCTTATCGCCACATCATACCGAAGTGAGTCAATACACACAAAAAGAATGTTGTACTGCCCCACAATCTGATTCATATCAATCACGTTTTCTCCATTCAAATGCATCTTCTACTACTTTCGTCCTTTTCTGTTCCTGCCACAAAGCGAATTCTTCCATATATCGGATCTGTTCTTTATAAATCTTATTTTCTTTAAAAATATCCTGATACATCAAATCGCCCTGTCCATTGATCTCAATAATACGGGGATGCAGGGAGCCTTTTTCCAGAAGAATGTCGATCCCTGCCACGGCAAGCTCCGGAAAAACTTCCATTGCCCTTTCGCAGACTCCCTCTATCTCCTTTATGGTCTGTTCGGAAAGCTGTAGTTTTTCGATCTCCATGGCCGCATTATTCAAGTGAAGGTTAGTGATCGGTCCCTTTGAACGCCGGACTACCATAAAGACAGCCCTGCCAAACTGCCACACTACCCTGAGATCATAGCTTTGCCCCTGAAAGGAAGCCTTTGGATGCCATCGTTCTACCACTGCCCCCAGGGAAAGTACGGCATTCAGGTGACGCTGGATCCCGCCTGGATCCTCCATGCGGTAAATGGTCTTTGTATTAACCAGTTCCCTCTCCTGCATGTGGCAGGAAGTATATGCGGTCTCCCTGTCCCTTCCCGGCGTTCTCCGATATGCCACCACCCCGGCAGCGCCAGAGCAGAATATCGGCTTAATAAACACAGAATAGGTCCGATGCCGCTCCATCGCCTCGGATAACTGCCAGAAGTTTTCTATCCTTTCCGGAAACATCTCTGTCACCGGGACACCATAATGTATCAGTTCTTCTTTACAAGCCCTTTTGTCCAGAACACGCCGGATTCCTGCCGGGGAATTTAGAAAATGGCAGCCACAGTTCTCAAGTTTCGACAGGGCGCTCCCATATTCCCTGATCTGTCCGTTCATCTGGAAAAGATCCGCTGTCTCATAAGAAGGTGGATCAAGTTTCACCACCTCCCCGGCAAAGTCCACCTGATCCACCTCTTTCCAGTCCACAAAGGAAACCGGTATATGTAACTGCTCTGCTGCTTTCAGAAAATAATCTGTCCGCCGTGTCTCACGCCTGCCTATCAGTCTGATGCCCATTATTCTGTCAACATCGGCCAGCGGTAGATCTCACCATCATACTCATCATCCTCCTGCTGGTCCTCTACATTCACTTCAATGGACAACTTCTTTAACTTCTCCATCATGGCATCTGACATAAAATGATATTCCAGGTTCAAAGCCTTAATATTGGCATGTTCTGGAACTTCCTTTAGAAGTATCTCGCCGCCTTTATCAGACAAAGAACCCATAGAAAGATCCAGTTCCTCAATCTGCTTCATATACTTGGACTTAACAACAACTTCCGTTATCTCATCCTGAATCTCACTATCCATGATCCCAAGAACTTCAAGTTTTGCAAAATCAGATTTATCCAGCATTGCTTCAATATCAGACGTATCTCCATCAAAGCCATAGTCTTCCACACCAATGTACAGGAGCAGATTCCTTAGTTCGGGTAATTCTGCCTCTCCGATGCTCTGCAGCACCTCTTTGGGCAGGCCACCGCAAATGATCTCCAGACTTTTCAGGCTGCCATGCTTTATCTTGCCCAAAGACAGATTGTTACTGCCTTTGATGACCAGTTTTTCAAGCTGCGGCAGTGCCTCCCACAATTTTGAGTAATCTGCCTGCTCAATCCAGGAAACCTCACATTCATCATACTCCATATCTCCGATAAAGAGGCTCTTAATATGGGAGAACTTGTCCTTATTCTCCACCATGCCGTCTATGATCGCCTGGGCATCATTATCCCATGATTCTCCCCAGCATCCCACAATGATCTCCTCTAATTCCGGCAGTTTCGGGTCTTCCAGGATCTCTGCGATGATGGTCTTCGCATTCTTTTCCCCACCCTCATAATCCTCCCATTCATAGGAGTATTTCTTACTCTTTTCCTCTGCATAAGTAAGCTCCATTACACTTAACCTCCATTTCTGCTGCCTGATCCTTCCATCAGGTAAAAATAATTTCATTTACCAGTTCAGCGCCATCAGTCCGACGCTATAAATTAGTTATAGTTTATCACAATCCAGTCCGCATGTCACTACATTTTCACTCTGGGATCGGAATAAGGAACTGTAAATAAATAACTTTTAAATAGTGCGCAGGATTTTTCTCCGGGAGTGTTACTCAAAATCAGGCGCATAGTAGGCTATGTAACTGATTTTTTGATAGCACTATTCGGAGAAAAAGACAAGCAGTATTAAAAGTTATTTATTTACAGTTCCTAATCCTTACGGCAGTGCTCTTCTCTGCATCATACTCATAAACCTGGTCACTGGAAGGGAATTTCATCCCCATCTTCTTTGCTTTTTTGTACAGTTCCTTATAATCCACCGTAACATTCTCCACTTCCCTTGCCAGAACTGCATTTTCCTGCTCAAGTCCTTCAATCTCTCTCTTAAGGCTATAATTCTGCCGTTCCAGCATAACGGATGTACTCTGCCGATTCACTATATAAAAACAAATACCCAGAAAAAACATACAGAAGAGCAGGGTTATGAAAATAATCCTGGCGAAATATCTTTTCTTCCGCTCCTTCTCCACATCAATTACTTTAACCTTCCTGCCTGTATTTACTATCTGAATGGCAGTATTGCCAACTATATAATCTGTCGTTATCTTCATCCTGTCCTCCGCTGTCCTGCTTCTTTCTTTTCGGATGTATCGGTAGCTTCTACTATAAGTCTCGTAATCGCTCCCGAACGGCTGGTAAAATGCTCATCCGCATAGCGGTCAACCCGCCTGATCACTTCATCTTCAAGAGTGATGTTGATTCTCTTCTTCATTCTGTTCCTCCACACAATATACACATAGTATACACGTAAAGTGTGTATAAATCAACAATTTTTTACAAATGCATAGGGCAATCGCTTAATAATTTATTTCAAGATATTGTGATGCAAGATTGAGAAAATTGGCCTGCAAAGGAAATTCAGACCTTTTGACACCCTATTCCTATAAGACAAAAAAAGCTGCCACACCAGCGATCCAATTCGCTAATGTAACAGCTTCTTATTCAGCGCGAGACGGGACTCGAACCCGCGGCCCCAACCTTGGCAAGGTTGTGCTCTACCAACTGAGCCACTCGCGCAGACATTATATTGTATGTCAGGCACGAATAATATTTTACCACATTCTTAAAATAATGTCAAATATTATTTGACAGTCACCAAGGCAATCGCTTAAACATTTTTGGGATTCAAAGCGGGCGGATCCCATTCCGTCTCCTGTCTGGCATATCACAGCACACGAAAAATACATTGTTTCTCCCAGCGACAAAAATAATACGCCGCCCTTCGCATAACTCGCTGTCTGCTGCCCTTTGGCATGGATTTTACAGCATTGCCGCCCGCCGGTCCTTATGCACCACCTGTTGCCGGTTGCTGCGGGCAGCACCGAAGGTGCGCGTACCAAAAAGAGGGAGGCGGCAAAAATAAATATATTTGTTTTTGAGCCTCCCTCGTAAAATCAGCATATGCTTTTGCTGCTGCACCATTTTTGTCATAAGCATAAATACTCTTTCCAGCGGCACTTGTCTCCGCTGCCTTGACCGATACGGGAATGACCGTCTTGTAGACTTTTACAATCCTCCCATAGTTCTGTTTCAAACTGTCCGCTGTGGCACGGGCAAGATTTGTCCTCATATCTGCAAGCGTAAGCACCACACCATCTACTTTCAGGGATGGATTTATCTGACGCTGTACCCTGCCGATTGTTTTAGTAAGCTGTGCCATACCTTTTAACGGGAGATAGTGTGCCTGTACCGGAATAATCACGCTGTCTGCTGCGGCAAGAGCATTGATTGTAAGCATTCCCAAACTTGGCATACAATCAATAAGGATATAGTTATACTCCTTTTTTAAGCCTGATAGATAATTTTTAAGAGTAACCTCTCTACTCATGGCATTTACCAGTATCGTTTCCATGCCAGATAATTCGATATTTGTCGGCACAAGGTCTACACCTTCCTCATGGTGCAGTATTCCCTCATGACAGTCTAACGGTTCATCACGGATAATCCCCTCCATATGCGTTGTCAAGGTAACATCCAAATTGTCTGCCTCCGTCCACCCTAATGCTGTCGTTAAATCCCCCTGCGGATCAGCATCCACTAAAAGCACCCTTTTCCCCTGATTCGCCAGTCCGATACCTAAATTAACCGTTGATGTGGTCTTAGCGGTTCCGCCCTTTTGGTTAGCAATCACAATAACTTTTGCCTCTTGCGGTGGCTTTTGTTTTTTTGCCATTCCATCTTAGCCTCCTTTTGCACAAAATAAAAAAACCACTCCACTATTGGAATGGCTATGTATTTTCCCGCTGCGTAAACGGGAATATCTAAAAAATTTACTCACAAATCAACCTACATTCATCTATTATCTCGTAAAAATCTTCCAAAACTTCTAACAAAAAAATTTCCTGTATTTCCTTTTGATTTTCAAAAGCAGCAATTAAGTAAGGATATTCCTCTCCAGCTATGCCAGATAATCCCCTGAGCATGCGTACTGCCTCCATTATCTTTCCCATTTCATTCAATGCTGCCAGTGCAAAATAAATATCTTCTAAATCCGACAACTTCTTTTCTGTAGGAAATAACCTATCAATTAGATGTATAGTAAATGTACCCGATATTTTATTCAACACATTTTTTACATCATTTCCCATTACTCCCTTTTCACTTGCTTTCATTGCGTTTTCTCCTTTCATTTTTTAGCCGCCGCAACAGGTTGGCTATGTACCAGAACGCAAAAAAGCCGTCTGCTCTAGCAAAAGAACAAACGACTATCCACTTTCATCTTTATTCAATTATTCTTTTTTATTCATCCTCATTTTAGTACCAAAATAGTACCACGGGACAAATTAAAAGCCGGAAAACCCAGTGTTTATGCGGCTTCCCGGCTCTCTGTTTACTATTCGAACTCCCTAGCAATTAAACTATTTGTTAATCTTTTAGGCGTATTTTCTACTATTATATACCGTTTATTTCGCATATTTTCCATATTATTTTGAATTTCAGAGTAAACAGGTATCATATGGGTATCATCAAATTTCTCTCCCATTCTTACATACTATTACCCCAATTTTACAACGAACGAATTACACTTTCAAATTGTATTATTCCTTTTAAAATCTCATCTATTTTATCAAATTCATCATTTTTATCAAATGATTGTTGGGTATGTTTTGTTGATAAATGTGCAATTTCTCCCCTCAACTCGCCATACGAGGATAGTGTAGCTAAAAAAACCGCATCAAAATCATTTATTTGATATCCTAATGGTTCATACATCCTTTTTATATTATGTTCCTTTATTCCATGATTGTCTCGTACCAATTGTCTATAATCTGTAATTATCTTATAAACTTTAGTCTGAATATCGTCCTTCTTTTCTATTTTTTCGTGACATATCAATAATGATGCCAAATGATAATTTGCAATATGTTTATCAGTCCATTTCTTTTCAGCCAGCGTTAATAATTTTAGTGCCACACTTTCAAAATAATCCTCAAATTCTGCATGACATAACAGCCTCAAGCCCTTTAATCGATCTGATTGCCTTTTACTTATACCATTAATGGACTGTTTAAAATCAAAATTATTTTTTAATTCTCGTATTCTTCTTTCAAGATATTTGCACTCTGTTGATCTTTTTATTTCTTCCATAAGTAAGTTTCCCCTCATTTAAGAAATAGTTTTCACTTCTATTCCATCTTCCTTTATTGCTAAAAATTGCAATTTCACTTTACAATCTAATTTCCCTTGTATTATATTAAGCAATTTTGCAAATTTTAGGAATCTTGTACATACTCGCTTAGTTTCTTTAGCAGTATCACTAATGGCTGATACAAATTCGCTATCATCATTTAAAGCAATAAAAGATTCAGTAAACTCCTTTTTATTCTTTAAAACCATTTGCCTTATATCATTGTCACTAAAATAGTAAGAAAACAACTCAAAAATACATCTATTAAATCGATTATTGCTCTTTCCTTTGGTATATCTACTAAAAGGAGAATTGGTTTCCATTACATCATAAGAAAATTCAATTGCTTTTTCTAACTGCTCAAATTCTTTTTTCAACAATTCATTATCTTGTTCCCACCTGTTATTTAATTTTTCGCATGTATCATCCAAGAAATTTTTTAAATTCCCTTTATATTCTTCTATATTAAATTTAAAAGAAAAATACCTTAATGCCAACTCTATATCTTTCATTCTTGAATCAGCTGTTTTATTGTTCAACATCTTCATCATTACATCACTTTTAGCAGTTGCATCATCTAAATAATTTAAAAAAGCTCCTGGCTTTAATGCTTGTCGCAACTCCTGCGAAGATAATTTTTTACTTCCAGTATTCAATCGCAAAAATACTGTATACAAAAAAGCTTCATCTGGCCAATTTTTTATCACAACAGTTCGTATGGACTGATTCTCTAAATTTGCAATATAATCATTTTCCTCTCTCTCAATATCAGCATATGTCATCCCATTCAATTCACTCAGTATATCCAAACCACTCAATCGCAATTTTTTAAAGGCATTTTCTGAACCATCATCATTTGAAAAAAAGCGACGTATACTTAATAGTCTCTGTTTTCCATCAATAACAATATAAGAATTCTTCTTCTCCTTACTTTCTGCTAGTATAATTGGTGGAACTGGCAAACCTAAAATTAATGATTCAATCAATTTACTTTTATCACCATTACTCCATGCATCTCTTCTCTGAAAAGTAGGATTCAAATCAATAGTTCCTTTTTCTAATTGCCTTGCGATGGTCTCTGTAGTCCAATCAGTTCCCCAAATTACAGCTTGATAAAACTTCTCTTTATCTGCTTGTAAATCTGTTTCTTCATTTTCTATAATATCCTCAAAATTATTATCATTCATATCTAAATATCCTTTCTAATTAATGATAAACTTTACTATATCAACTTACTTAACAATACCTCTCCACAAACTCCGCTGGCGTCAAAATCTCCGGCTTATCAACATCCACATCACTAAAATCATTATCTCCCGTCACAAGAATATCCACATCTTCTAGTATTGCTGTATAAAGAACCGGATAATCTTTCACATCTCTGATTTCAAATAACGTTTCATCCAATATGTCTGGTGTATATACATACTCATAATTCATTTTAGCAAGCAACGTATCTATAACACCGACTTTGTTAGAAAATTTTCTTCTGACAACATCCTTTAATTCTTCCACAATATACGAAGAAAGAACTAACTGATGTTCCATAAAAATACACTCCATCATCTGATTCATTTTCTTACTGGAAAACACCAATAACGAAATCAGCACATTTGTATCAACCATTATCCGCAATTATTTCACCGTTCTTTCTTTCCGCAGATCCTTAACCATCGCCACAACATCTTCTTCTGTCTCCAAACCAAGTCTATTTGCTTCTCCTGCAAATGCAGACTGAGCCTCCCTTAGTGCTTCCATAGAAGAATTTGCCAAATATATCCGTCCCGCTTCCTCCAAAAAAAGCACCTTACTTCCTTCTTTAATCCCTAACTTTTTTCTAATCTCTATTGGTATTGTAATTTGTCCTTTTGATGTAACTTTTGCAAGTTCCATACAACAACCTCCTTCCGGCGCATTCCTTACTTTCCTTACATTTATTATACCTATTTTTATCCGTATTATCAACTATCATTTTATTATCACTTAAAAAGCTAATATAATAACATTTTAGAATGTATTATCTGACCAAATACCATTCAAACAATATATATTTATTTAATTTCACGAACCCCTTTTTATCCTTCTCACAGTCCTTCGATTATAATGTTATCCCGCACCGCTGGTGCGAGAATTTCTTCAGCACTTACACCTCCACATCTCCCTACAATTCATTTAGATATTTTTGCAATTTATCCACAAATCGTCCAATATGTATTCCATCCACAAAAGAATGGTGTGCCTGAACTGACACTGGCATAATAATCCTCCCATCCTTCTCGTAATATTTCCCCCAGTCAAACAAAGGTGTTGCATTATCCTTCTTGCCCGAATTGGTATGGGAAATATGGGTATATGTCACCCAAGGCATCGGGGAACATTGAAATACATCATTGCCAAGCGGTCCAGTAAAATATTCTTTTTGTTCTTCTGCCGTCTGTGCCGCCAAATCCACATATTCTTTCATCGTGTCCTGCATAGGAACATTAACTACCTTAAATAATTCTGTCTCTTTGTTCAAGTATGTAAAAGCGGTATCAACTTTATCAAACAAAACGATTTTTCCATCTAAGAAACGATAACGGAATGCCTCAATCTCATTTGCACATTTACATACCGCATAGACAAACGCAAGTGTAAAAGAAAAATTTTGTTTTTTTATCTGTTGCAGAAAATTCGTAATATCTGCATCAAAAGTCACGCAAAACGCAGGCTCAACACTGTTTCTAAAAATCATACAGTGCATAGCTCTTTCCCATGTCTTTTCATCTATGACCTTGTATGCATTTGCCATAAAGATATCCTCCAGTCCTTTACTTTCTAGGTTCTTACTCATTTTATCATATATTTTCTCTATATGAAAGCAAAAACCGACATTTTTCGTCCAAAACAAAAGAGACTCTTTATTTTTTATATATCTACATAACCGTTTTCTTCCTATGCTTTCAAATAATATCCATAACATTTGCTTCAAAAAAGCTCACTTTTGCCCAAGCAGAAAAAGTCTCTTAAACGAAAATAATATTTTCCCATTTTTCTGATAATGATATTCTATCTCTAAATTCTTCATCACTTCATCCAAAAACAACTTCTGTTCTTCCTCATCCAGCCGTTCTATATATGGACGCAATGCCGCTCCCCTTAGAAATTCAAGAATCTTTCCATGATTGTCCATCTCATGGCAATAATCGGTTATCCACATTTCAATTTTATTCGTAGATTTTGCTATCATGTCATAGTATTCTGATGCAGAATGTAGAACGTATTTACCTTCTTCGATACCTTTAAATTTATCAGCAAATATTTTTTCCGATTTTATAATACATTGATTTGCCGGCATTTCCTCAAATAACGGTATCTGTGTCGCAAAAATTCCATTTTCATTCAGCATAGAAAACGCATTTGATATAAAGTCTTCCTGATTTGGCAACCATTGTACAAAAGCATTAGAAAATATCAAATCAAACGTCCCCATATCTAAAAGTGGTTTACTGCAATCCCTTTGTATAAATGTAACTGTCGGCAAAACCTCCCTTGCTTTTTCCAACATTTCCTTTGACAAGTCTACTCCTATGATTTCAGCATTTTCCCATGCTGATACAAGCGGTACTGTACTCATTCCCGTACCACACCCTACATCTAAAATTCTTTGAAATTGCATATCCTTGATTCTAGCAGCCAAGTCAATTGAAGGTTGTATCCGCTCTTTGCCATAGCGGTTATAAATTTCAGTATTCCACATACGCAACCTCTCCTTTTTCCACAGCTTTATCCTTTCTCCATATACACAAACCTCAATTCCTCTGTAACCTGTTCCTCGTCAAAAATTTTATAGCCAAGTTTCTGATACAATGTTATATTCTTTTCACTTCTGCTACTGGTAAACAACTCGTACCTTTGATCCGGATATTGCTTTTCCATTTCAAGTAGAAGTTTTGTCCCTATCCCTTGTCCCTGCTTTGATGGATGCACCATCAATTTTCCAATATAAGCAGTCCCGTTATCGCAAAATGCTCTTACAGAACCAATGATAGTTTTGTCTTCATCTAATGCTTTTAAAATAATCCCTTTTTGATATTCATTCTCCACATCAGTCAAAGTTTGTTTTAGTGGTGGAATATCTTGGTTATCAAAAAGTCTCGCCTCACTTTGATAGGCGAGATACTGCAAGTCAAGTATTTTCTGTAGGTCTCTCTTTTCTGCTCTTGCAACAATCATAATATATCCTCCAAAATATAAAACTCAAAGTTTTTCTTCATACAAAGCAATTATCCTTTTATATTTCAAGCAGTATATGACAATGCTCTTTCGATATTCTCATAAATACTTTTCTATTCTCCCCTGCTCTACAACACGTTTCCCCAACAATGTAATTGCCTGCTTTGGACAAATGTTTATGCACCGATAACACATGGTACATCGATTCCCAGCTTTGGCAACATTGTTTTCAATATTCAAATTCTTCATTGGGCATGACTCCACACATTTCCCACAGGCAACACACTTTCCGGCATCAATCTTCACTTTATCCGTATATTGCTTCGTTTTATTATAAAAATATAAACGCTGTCCAAACAATCCTGCCAAATGGTACATTAATCCAATTCCTTCTTGTGGCATCCTTCCATTTTTCATATCCCGAACTGTAATATCTATTTTCCTTTCCGCTGCTCTCACAAGTTCCACATTTTGCTCTATAGGACGTTTCAATGCTTTTACATCAGCTATGCTGTCCGGCATCTTCAAATGCAATCCACCTATAATTTTTGCTCCATCCTTATGAAGCCGACGAGCCAGAATGCCTGCCCCATCTCCACTAAATAATCCCATCGTTGCTATTACAAATATTTTTTTGCCTTGCCATAACCGTTGATATCTATCTACAAAATCCTTAAGCATTTTGGGAATATTGCTATACTGCACAGAGTAACTAAAAACAATTTCTTCATTGTTTTTTATGTGACTAACTACGTTTTCATCTTCTATTGCAAAAATTTTCGCTGATTCATCATATTGACCAAGAAAAGTTTCCAAGGCATATCGTGAATTTCCTGTTCCACTAAAATAAATACCAATCATTTCAAGCCCCCCTTTATTTGATATAGGAATATACCATCATAACATAAGAAATTAAATTATATCCGCCATGTGCTATCATGCAGCACAATATAGAACTTGTCTTGATATAGAGCAATCCAAGAACAATGCCACATACAAACGCTGACAAAGTCTGCACCATATTAAAGTGTAACAATGCAAAAAGCGTAGCAGAAATCAATAATGCGGTTACTGTTCCGTAAGAATTTTTCAATCCGCCCAAAACCACTCCCCGCATCAGTATTTCTTCAATCACAGGAGCAAGTATGCATACCTGTATCAAACTTATTATTGGTGATTTGATAAGGCTTTGAATCATTTCCTGATAATCCTGCTCACTTTGTGGGAACATGCCCTCAAAAATTGGATCTAACCCCCTATCCAACAACAGAAAAAATAAAATCGAACAGCCAATACTTAACATCATTCCCACAAAACTTATGTTAGACAATAACTGCACTTGGTAGCCTATCGTTCTCTTTAAAAATACAATGAAAACACCTATGCATATTGCTATGGTAACAATATTAATTATATTGGAAAAATCAGGGACAACCTTTCTCCAAACTACCACATCTAAAAATGTGTAAAAAAGCATAATCCCAAAATATGCCAGCACTAACAAAAAAGCTGTGCCAATTTTTATATTATATTCTTTCATATTCCTTAAGCACTCCTAAACTCTTGTCTAACATCACATCAATATAAACAGTATATCATGTCATTCCACATAATTCCACATTTTCCGCAATCAAAATACAGAGCAGTCCTCTACCCCGCACACGTTTACACATATACCAACTTTCTCAGCACAATCTCCTCCGCAGCAATCCTCACATTATTCATAAGTCCAATCCACTTCATTTGCTCTGTAGCTTTTAACTCCTCCGTAATTCTCTCCTCTGCTTTCATCTGTTTTACGAGCTTTTCCACCCTTGCATGGCCTTCTTTATCTATCTCATGCAGATGTTCATTCAATTTGCCATCCAGCATCAACTGTAAATACTCTGCTCTGCAATTTGCCTACAAATACTCCCACCGCATAAGTCCATACTTCCCTATATTGTAATCCGTTCCCTCAGGCAATCCCAAATCAGGATAATACAAATCATGCTCTCCCAAGCGGTATACAATTCCATTTTCCACAATAACTTCTGCTAATTCTATACTCATAATCTGCCTCCATTCTTATGTACGGATAAGAAGAAAAAATCATTTCTTTTATCCGTATCTGTTATCTGTTCTACAACTACCTGCTCCTACTACCAAAACCGATATTCTCCGAAAAACTCTGCACTTTCTCCCCAACAGACTCCAGAAAACGCTCCAGCATATTCAAGCCATTAATAGTAAACTGCTTCATGAAATCATATGCTTTCTGCAATCTCTCTTTCAAAGTCCTGTTCTCGTCCTTCAATATCATATTCTCCTGCTTTAATCGCAACATATCATTAAACATAGCCGTTCCTCGTTCGCTTGGCTCTACTCTGCAGTACTTCTCATACTGCTGCACAGCCTGCTCTCTTACAAATCCCGCCTGTTTCTGCACATCTTCAAATTCATTCACCGCCTCCTGTATCTGCATTTTCACAATATCCAGCTTTATCTCCTCTGCCTGTACTTCTTCCGCTTTATCGGATTTTCTCTGTTCCAATTTTTTTATCTGCCCCTCAAGAGAATTTATTTTTTCCTCAAACATACTGCTTTTTTTCGGCATATTCCTCGTAAGATTTCTTTTTATCCTCATACCATGATTGATACAGTTCATACAGTCCTTTTGTACTTTCTTCCAGACTTTTATAATGTTCATAGGAATCCTGCACCCTGTCCTTATCTATCTGTACTTTTTCCCAATCTTCTTTCGCCTGTTCCGTCTCCTGCCGGATTTTCTCTGCCTTTGCCGCATTCTCCTCCAAAATCTGCTCTTGGGACTGCAATGCTTCCACATTGACTTCCATCAAAAAGCTCTGGCTTGCTAACTTATCCCTCTGCCCGGAAATCTCCTGCTCCAGTTCTTCTACCTCTGCTTTCCGCATTTTCTTCTCATAATCATAAACTGACAGATGTTTTTCATGCGTTCCTTTTTGCAACCATTCCATCCGATAACGTTCCATAATCTCAGCAAGGCACTGCTTTTCACTCTCTACCCAGCGTTTCCACTCGGTATCAAACCGCCCTGTCCCGACGAATCCCTGTGCCTTCAATGCACCTTTTAAGGACACCTTTGTTTCCAGCCCACGCTTATTTCCGGTTGAAAACGGTACATAATCAATATGCAGATGCGGTGTTTCCTCATCCAAGTGCATAACCGCATTAAATACCCGGAGATTGGGATTCCTCTCTTGAAATCCCAGCATATAATCTTCCAATGCTGACTGTGCATAAATACTCTCCACCATGCCACAATTAGTATCATCCCTGTTGCCAATTTGGACGATCAGCTCATGGAACAGTTTCTCCTGTCTGCTGGTGCGGATTTTTTCATAATAATTATCAATCCTGCGGTCTGCCCTGCTCTGTTTCGCATTATAAGCCTCTAATGCTTCATCAAAGAGTGAATGATACACCTTTTTGATACTTTCCTTGTCATAAACCTTATTGCATTTACTCCGTTCTTTATCAACATTTTTTGCCGTAAATGTCCGATTATTATGATTCAACGACCCTTTCCCCACCATCATCGAAATTGTTCTCTCCATATATACCGCCCTTTCTTTCTGTCTTTATCTGTAAATGCCCATAATAAAATTTTTCTGCTCATTGCCCTAATATCTCCTTTCCAAATTTTCCAACCTGTGCTATGAAGTTCCTATCCAGCCACATCAGCAAAAATTTTCACTCTCCAGTTGTTTGACACACTGTAAAACAAAACCCTCTTTTGTCGCACAAACTGTTATACAACTGTTTTTATCCAAATCACTTTTCCTCTTCTAGCAGAAAATTTCCGCTTGCTTTGTAATACAGACTGTACTACACTGTTTTACATGAAAATCTGCTCCCGGCGAATCATATTCCAGCCAAAGACGAGCCGACAGGCGAAGTCTGAGGCGGAATATGTTTTGTTACTTTTGTCAAAAGTAACGCAAAAGCATTTTTGACAGGCAAGCCCATCAAAAATGCAACCCGCAAGCGGGTTTTGCGTCCTGCCGGAGGCTTGCTTACGAAGTCCAGCCGATGAAATATTTGTCGCACAGCTACAAATATTTCAAGCTGTCTGCTCGGCTGTCCTCCCACACCCCACATTCCCTCCTGTATATATTCCAAATCTCCCCACCGTCTAACCGGTCTTTTTTCCTTTCCTGTGACGGTTGTGACGGTATTTTTGCTATCGGCACTGATATACCAAATACCGTCGCAACCGTCACTTATCGTCACGCCTGCTTTATTCCTGTTCTTTTCCGGTGTCTTGCTCCCACAGATATTTTGCACCATCCAGCATCCGAATGACGGCTCGTAGCATATGCAGGTAATCCGTCTGCATGTCCGCAAATTCTTCCTCCGGCATTACAATTTCCCCCTCTGCCTCGAACTGTTCTCCCAGTGCTGACATTTGCTCCTGCATTTTCCGCAGTTCCTCCACCAATGGATAAATAGTCTCTTTCTTCCCCACCACGCATACCCTGTTGTAAATGCAGCTGCGTATAAAATAATCTTTCTTCAGCATCCCGCCCATTTTGATATTTGCCTCAATCGCCCGTCTCTCATAATCCGATACACGAAAGCTTATGGTCGGGTTCTTGTGTTTTCCCGGCATAACTAATCATCCTCCTTTTTCTCCCCGGATTTTTCCGGCTGTTCCATTACAAATGCATCATTTAACATTGTTGCCATTTCTTTCTGCTCTGACGGAAACATATGGGCATAACGGTAAGTGATATCCGCACTCTCATGACCTACCCTGTTCCCGATTGCGACCGCTGTAAATCCCATGTTGATAAGCAGGGACACTGAAGAGTGCCTGATGTCATGGATGCGGATTCTCTTTACTTCTGCTGCTTTTGCCCCTCTGTCCATCTCATGGTGCAGATAGGATTTTGAAATCTGGAAAATACGATCCGTCGGCATATAGCCATACAGCATCCCCAGATACTGCTCCAGTTCCCCACACAGAAAATCCGGGATACTGACATCCCGCTTGCTCTTTGGTGTTTTCGGGTCGGTTATCACATCCCTCCCGCCTATCCTCTGGTACGATTTTGTGATGTGGAGAACCTTGTTTTTGGTGTCAATGTCACTGACACAAAGCGCAAGTAATTCTCCCAATCGCAGCCCGCACCAGTAAAGTATTTGAAAAGCGTAATAAGAAACCGGCTTATCCTTTACCGCTTCAATAAATTTCAGGTATTCTTCCTTTGTCCAGAAATTCATTTCATCCGCTTTTCCCTTCCCCAGCGGTCCGGCTTTGATGACCGGATTCTCTTTCAGTTCATAAAACCGTACCGCATGGTTGAACAATGCCGACAGCTCCGACTGGATTGTTTTCAGGTACGTTGGCTTAAACGGTTTCCCGTCTGCCCCTCTCTGTGCCGATATCATGTTCTGCCACGTGATAATGTCCTTTGCCCGGATATCCTTCATTTTTTTGTCCTTAAAATAGGGAAGTATCTTGCTCTTTACCACCGCCTCTTTGGTATTCCATGTGTTTTCCTTAAGTTTCGGCTTTATGTCCATCTCATAGGACTTCCAAAAATCCCCGAACGTCATGTCCAGATTGGATTCCTCCCTCATGCGGAAATGCTGCTCCCACTCCAGTGCCTCTTTTCTGGTCTTAAACCCACGTTTCAGCTTGCGTTTGTTTTTGCCGGTCCAATCGTAATAATGAAACGAGACGTACCATGTGCCACGTTCTTCATCCTTGTATGCTGCCATACAATCCTCTCCTTCCTGCAAGGCGGCTTTCTGCCGCACTGCCCATGCTGTTCACGATTTCCGGTTGCTGCCCACTATTCCCTGCACAGCCGGAAATACAGCCACCAGTTCCAAACAATTTTTCCAAGCCCTGCTCAGCCTGCCACCCCGTAGAACTCTTCTTCAAAGAATTTCCGGCTTACCCTGCCTGCAACGGTAATAAAGCCTTTTGCAGACAATTCTTCATTCAGTTCCCGGACAATGGCATATGCTTTGGACTTTGAAATCCCAAGCAGCTCCGCCACTTCCTTTGCGGTAATGAAAACACCCCGCTCCATAACGGCACCCCCTTCCATTTTTTATGTAACGGTTTCTTTTATTCGCTTATATGTTAATCTTGATTTGATACCCATTATAATTCGCAACTTTGTTAATGTCAATACTTTTATTTCGCATTTTTGTTAATTTTGTCTTTACTTCCCCCATTCCATGACGTATAATGGAAACAGGCAGGACAGTTTTGCCACCTGCCAATCCGATGAAATGAGGTAATGTTTATGACCGTTGGCGAAAAAATAAGATATATCCGTACATTCCGGGGCATGACACAACAGCAACTAGGCGTTGCTATTGGTCTGTCTGCCAAAGGGGCAGACAACCGCATGGCACAGTACGAAACAAACTATCGTGTCCCGAAGAAAGATATGCTGGAGGACATTGCAGAGGCACTGGATGTCAGCCCCCTCAACTTTATCTCCCCCGTACCCGGTGCCGCCGAGGACATCATGCAGACATTCTTCTGGCTGGACGAAGATAACCCGGAGGCACTGCATTTCTTTCCGATGGTTCCAAGCAAAAAGAAGTACGGAACAGGCAATGCAATCAAGGCACAGTATGACAATAACGATGATATGCCCTCTGTCCCACCTGTCGGCATGTGGTTCCATTACAGTACCGTAAATGACTTCATGCACGAATGGATGGTACACAAGCAGGAGCTTGCCGAAGGGCAGATTACACAGGCTGAATATCTAGAATGGAAACTCAACTGGCCCGATACCTGCTGTGAGCGTGGCCCCGCATATGAACCATGCGAGCCAAAATATCAATGGAAAAAATCTGATTCCGAAACGGAATCCTGAATATCGGGGCTGCTGACGCAGCCACATTGCAAGTTGCTCCGCAACTTGAGCCATGCCGCGAAACATGGCAATGCATAAGAATAATAGAAAATACGTTTAAGAATTCCTGTTATTCTGTAAATACCTCCGATATAGGTATCAAAAAGGTATCACAGAACATAAAAGAACCCCGCAAACAGCGTGTTTACGCCATTTGTGGGGTTCGGTTTACTACTCGAACTCGATTTCCTATTAGCATTTTCATGTACGTTCAATGCCAAAAAATCTTAGAAAATCGGGTTCTTTTTGAATGTGTCCACACATTCCATACATTTCACATAGTTATAAATCTCACGACAATCTCACAACTTTATCTCCAGCCTAAACTTTATTCCACTCAATTTCAGTCTTTCTGAGACACAAAGAGATATACTCTATATTTTCCTTTATCGCTTCAATCGTATGTGTCGCATCTTGATATGTATAAACCATATTATAGCCTTCATCAAGCGTATTGTAAAGCATTACAAAATAGGCTTCCAGAGCATTTCTTTTCTTTCGGTTGTCACTCTTTTTCAGAGCAGCCAATATCTCTATCCGAAATTCGTCTCCTGCATCAAAATCTGTTTGCAGCGCTGAATTATAATGTTTACCATTCTTTAATGTATAAAAATGTTCTGCAAGCCTTGTCCTCAGGTTCTTGGTATTTCCAATATAAGATTTTTCACTTCTGATATTCACAATCCTATAAATGCATGAAATATCATCCACATCATACATTGAATAATGTTCAAGCCTCTTGGATATCTTCGGTAAATTCAAACAAATCACCTACCTTACAATGAAACATCCGACAGAGCTTGTCGATCGTGTTATAGTCAATCCGAGCCACTCTATCATAATACAGGTTAGACACCGTGTTTCTTGCTAACCCTGTTTCATTACATACTTCTTGAACATTTTTGCGATTCTTGCCCATAAGTATGGATAAATTACACTTTACCATTTTATGCACCTCCTTGCTTTTTCTACTATTATAAATCACAGCATATCAATATGTCAATAATAATAATCAGTTTTTTGATTATTTTAATTAAAATCCTATTGACTTCTCCGCTCCATATGTTAATATGTTTATAGATAAAGTTAATCAATTTAATCAACATTTTAATTATTAGGAGGACAAGCATATGTTAAAAAATCAGCTATTCGGAGTAGAAGTAGAAATGACAGGTATTACAAGAGAAAAGGCAGCTACCATTGTTGCAGAAGTTCTCGGAACCACAGCATCCAGACCAGACAGCACTTGCTATGAAACCCGCATTATTGCAGACCAGGCAGGACGCAAATGGAAAGTTATGAGAGATTCCTCAATTTCTCCAATCAGAAATGACGGAAGCAATAACTCAATAGATGAATACAAAGTAGAATTTGTCACGCCACCGCTTAAATATGAAGATATCGAGTTGCTGCAGAGTATCATCAGACAATTGCGTGAAAACGGTGCAAAATCACATAGCAGCTGTGGCATACATATTCATGTGGATGGTGCAAATCACAATGCTGGTTCCCTTCGGAAACTGGTAAACTTTATGACTTCCCGGCAGGATCTGATTTATGAAGCACTTGAAATTGGTAACCGTGCTAACCGTTGGTGTCATAAACTAAATTCCACTCTCCTAACTGAAATGAAAAAAGCCAAAAACCTCTCAAAAGAAAAGGCAGAACAGATTTGGTATAGTAGCGCAAATGATGGATATACTGGCGGCATCAGTCACCAACACTATAACGACACCCGGTATCATGGAGTAAATCTTCACAGCTATTTTTCCAAAGGCACTGTAGAATTCCGGCTTTTTAACAGCACTTTGCATGCCGGAAAAATCAAAGCATACATTCAGTTTTGCTTGGCGATATCTGCATGGGCCATCACTTCACAGAATAAAATCGTATTTCGTTCAATGAACGGATACTCCGCAGAGCAAAAAGTGACTATCATGAGAAACATCCTTACCAACCGCCTGGGACTATATGGGGATGAATTCAAAACTTGCCGTCTACACCTTATGACACCATTAAAGATAGCCGCAGGAATGACCTGCAGAGCTGCTTAAAATTTCACGCTGACCTATCGGTGCAACGGGGGGAAAGAGAGACGAAATGAAAACAAGGCTTAAATTAACAGACAAACAATTTGATACACTAGACAAAGAAACTCGTAGAAGTATGATATACCAGCTGATGTTTATTGACACACCGAGATATCAATATTGCATAGGCGCAAACGGTCAGTGGTGGACAATGGTCAGATATGAGTGGCAACATGCCGGAGAAGTGGACAAAAAAACTTCAAAAATCGTTGATAAATGGTTATAAGGAGGAAACGTCATGGGAAAATTTTATATCGCTTATGGCAGCAACCTTAATTTAGCACAGATGGCCGCTAGATGTCCCTCTGCTAGAGTTTATGCAAAGGGAGTATTAAATAACTGGGAACTGGTCTATAGAGGCTCTGAAAGAAACTCGCACGCAACAATCGAAAGGAAATCCGGCTCAACCGTTCCTGTTCTTGTATGGGAAATTCAACCAATAGATGAGTATCGACTAGACATATATGAGGGGTATCCACGTTACTATTTCAAGAAAAATATCATGGTGGATATTGGAGGAAAGCAAAAGAAAGCAATGGTATATATCATGGATGAGAGACAACTTCCCGGAAGACCATCCGCCAACTATATAGAAACCATCCGCCAAGGATACACTGATAATAATATGGATATATCAATTTTTGAAAAATCTTTGGAAATAAATTCCATTGAATGTGAATAACATTTGTGGTATAAAAAAGACGTTCGATCCTTGAACGTCTTTTTTGTGACAGCCAGTGTTGCAGCACTATCTGTCAGTTGATGATGAAATCAGAGAACCGTTCTTGGTATGAATGATTTTAGGGCTCGCATCCGGCACCCGCACAATCAATTCATCGAGTTGACAATCCAAAGCCTCGCAAATGAGGTCTAAGTGTTCAAGATTTACTCTTTCAACCAACTCATGGTACAATTCATTGATTGTGTTTGGCCGGATACCAGTAGCCCTTGCCAAATCAGCCTGTGTCCATCTGAGTTCACCGAGCTTTGTAGATAGTAAAATTCTTATCATACATCGCCGCTCCTTCCGCTATAAAATAACATCTTTCGACAAACTTGCGTAACAATAGTTATTTTATAGCGGAATTAGATAAATCCTATCAAACATATGTTAGGATATTTATGGGAAATCACAAAACCTACATCTCCTTGATCTTTTTCAAGGAAATCCACTGCCACCTGCCTTTGGCATCTTTCTCCAGCAACCTCCCCCAATTTCCTATGGTTTTGGAAACTGTAACGGTCCTTCCCTTTGGAACATTACCAATTTTGTTCTTAGGTTTTACGCCTTTACTGGATCGTATGGCAGCCGCTTTAGTGACCTTTGCTTTGTACTGGTAGTTCTTTGTGACTTTGTTTAGGAAATGCTCCCATTTCTTGTTATGTCCGCCAATCAGGCGTGCCGGGCATTCCTTTCCATTCACATCCCAATGCCTCACCACATGCTTGATGTTAGGGCACTGATCCTTGATCCACAAGTAAAACTGCCTACAGGCAAGCATCTGTTCCCATGAAGGGTCTTTTGCAACGCAGTCGCAGAGTTCGATACTGATGCTGTTGACATTGGTAATCTTTCCGTAGTAACTTCCAGCACCACCAGAGGTGCTGTACTTGCCACCCACGGCATATGCCACCCTTTCGATCGGGATGGAATAGGCTATATCACCATTCCGGCTTACATAGATATGTGCTCCGGCAGCTCTTGTATTCCCAGTAGCATAGTAATCAGCGTTATTTTTAGCCGTGTCACCCTTATTGGCTGTGTAATGGAACACTACAGCAATGACCCCTTTCAGGCTTCTTGCCCCTCCATAGCTGAGCTTTTTTGCTGTCCTGGTATATCCTGCTGGCTTTTTTACTTTTGCCATGGTATCACCCCTTTTCATCAAATACTGTGTCAGAGTCATCCGTATCAAAGTTTCTCAGCTTAGCCAGGTAAAAATCTGCCGCTTTCGCCTTGTCCGTAAAGCTGTTGTTTTTCCAGAATCCCAGAATAATCACTCCTATGCTTACAAGACTTTCAATAAGGCTGTTAAGGGACGCCCCGTCAATCTCCACCGGATGGATACCCAGCGCTTTCAGCATGATATTAATAATTACCACTACTGTAAGGATTGTCCTTACTACTGTACCTTTTGTTACTTTTAAACCATTTACCATATCAATCTTCCTCCTGTCCTCAGCCTTTTACAGGCAAATTTTCAACTTCCTTCATTAAATGTGTCACCATGCCATTCCCTCCCAGGTCATGATACGCCTGGTACATCTCTGTGAAATTTTCCAAGCCATGTTTCGTCGTATATCCGCGCTTTGTCCATTCCTCATGATATTCAATAAGCTGGACCCTCAACAAAAGCATGGTCCCTGTCCCGTTGGCATCCCGGTCTTTTTTCTGCTGCTTTAGCAGCCATACTACATATCCCATTATGATTGGCAGTACAATCGTGTATGTAGAAAAAAGAAAATCTTTCAATTCCCCGCCTCCTTTACAAAATAAAAAGAGCCTCCCGGCTCAGTCTGCTACTACCTATATTGGATGGTCCCTTGCATTATGATGCATAATATACACCCCTTCAATGTCACCTATAATAAATTGTTAAAATTGCACCGTCTCCTACATACTCTCTATTGCCAACTATCGCTTTTACTATTTGAGCATAAGAGGTGCTGATGAGTACTTCGCAGTATCCACTATACCCTCCCGTTGAATATCCGCTAATCAATCTCTTTCCTTTTTGTGACGATGCTGGCAGTGATGATCGTGCAATATTCCACGTATAAACATATCGTGATTCTGACTCGCCACAAAGAACCTCAACTATGATATCATTATACAAAGATGTAATACTGGACAAGCTGATCGAGATTAATCCCTGACTTCCCCCTATGCTTTTCCATTTTAATGTATCTGTAATCGCTGCCCTTGTCATAGTCCCATCCGTGCTTGTGCCTGTGGATGTATACAGTTTGGTCAATCCAGACACAGAAGCCGTACCTGTACCATATGTGGTATTTGTATCAGATGCCGGAATCCCTAATGCTGTAATATCTGCCTTTGTCACTGCTGTTACCCCGGTCACATGGCCATTTGCATCCGTAGCGATCTTGTACAACCCACTGGATTTTACCCCGGTAGCACTAGCCGGATGGGTATATTTATTTGCCCCTGTGGCAATACCAGCCAGCTTTGTGCGCTCTGATGCAGTAAAGTGAATTGCATCATTGTTTACATGGGTATCCAACTCTGATTGATTCGCTTTTTGTCCGATTGCTTCCTGCATAGCAGTGGACAGTGGTTTATCCTTATCTGCTGTGTTGTCTACATTCCCTAAACCTATCTCTTCCTTGCTATAGACAGGTTTTTCTGGATTTCTTGCCCAATCATGGATATCGCTCTCATTTACTTTTTTCTTGTCTAATTCACTCAGTTTTTGCTCAACCTCTGTTGACAGGGCATACAAATTACTTGCTGTATGTACAGTAATATTGACGTCATCATTCACCACCACAGTCAGGCGGATCCTTTTCTCTTTTGATACCAACTCTGAATCCGGATCAATATACTCAGCATCCCCGGTCCCTGCATTGTCATAATAACATAATGCCCCATTGCCTATGATTCCTATTTCCCGGAAATAAAATCCTTGCGGTGCCTGGCTGCTGTTCCAGTCACAGTCTATCGTCACCTCATTATCCCGTCTTGCTACCCTTGTGACCGGGATTTCCATAACCATGTTGGTCAATTCCTTTTTGCTCGGATAAGAACCATTAAATACCCCATCACCAAACTGTACATGGGTAAACTGTAATGCCTTCTCACTGCCTATAGCTGCTGCTATTTTATTTCTTCCCTGATTTGTCAGGATCAGTCCTCCAAAACTCATATAACCACCTGCCTTAACTTAAATATTTCATTATCCTGCCATACAATACCAGTACTGATACGTTCCTTGCTCTTCGTGGATGCATAGATATCTATAGTAATATGTGCTGGTATAGTATAGTTATTAATAGCTTCACGAATCATACTCACATAATCTGTTATATTTTCACGGAAGGGAATATCTATAACCAAATGTGAACTGCCAAAAGTTACCTCACAATCAGCTCCGCAACATTCCTTTACGATTGCTTTGATCCTTCTGCCTGTCATTTTACCCCCGCCATTCCATTTCATCTTTACTATGGAACGTCTGTCCTCGATGCTGGTTCCCTGTGCAGGAGTAATATGCAGGAATGCTTCATACCGTGCCAGCATAGCTTCTGAACAGCTGTTAAAAAACCTATCTTTCACAGTCCTTTCCATGTCCGATGCCATCCTATCAAGCGTATATCCGGCAAAAGTATTGTTTGCCTCCATTTCACGAATATCCCGCCAATATTTCGGAAGGTACGAATCAAGCTCTTCCTTTCCCGGATGTTCCCGGTTATAAAACACATCATGTGTCAGCATTCAATACCACCTCCGCAAGGACAGCCACCGATTCCCGGTCTATTTCTATATTCTCCCCACTGCCATTGATTGTCAGGCTGTCGTAATCATAATCAAGGACACCAGAGAGCGCTGTGATAATAGATCCAATATTACTAATCCGGACAGTTGTAGAACCCTTATCAGAAGCCTCCAGTGCAATCCTTGTCAGGTAGGCTGTAATCTGTCCCCTCGCAGCATTTATAACCTGTTCCCTTGTATAACCTTCCATCAGATCTACAGCAGCCGTTATCGTTAAATAGACGGGCTCTGCAGAGGCTGCCAGAAAGTGCAGGCCAATATTGGCTGCCCCCTCACCAAGACCATCCCCAAAGGTATATACCTTTCCATCTACAACCACATCGTAACCTTTTTCGATCGGATCAATATACTGTTGCACCGCTGCCACCACTTCATTGGAAACATTCTGTCCCATCTTTGACAACAATACTGCCTTAACCGTATTCTCACCACCCCATAACGAAAATATTTTTGCCCTGCCAATACCTTCGTGCTGTTCACATAACAGTTTCAACTGTGGAACATTACTATTTGACGCTGGGTTTATTTTTGATGCCTGCCATCTGGCAAGCAGGCTTTCATCTGATTCCTCCACCATTCCAGATATTATCAGTTCGCCGAGTGTAGCGCTTTCCAAATCGTCAATATTATCTACCGGAATTAGATCACTCCCTGGCAGGAGTGCATTACTCTCTTCTCCTGGTTCATTGGCAACCATACACAATACTCCATCCGCATCAGATAATGTAAAATAGGTATCTTCGCACATAAACTCCGTTCCTGTCTCTGGTGTAATCCCCTTAAACTGAACAGACCAGCAGGAAGGTGTTGCAGCAATCCGATATACATTATCTTGGGCGGCATATTCAGTCAAAAACTCACCTACAGCAGTATCCGGCATCATCATATCGTGAAGCAATGAGAGATCCCCATAAAATTTTGCAACACGCATACAGTGTCCCATCTGCATATCCATAAACACAGAACCCTCTCTAACGTCAACCCCCAGTTCTTCCCCCATATCTTCTGCCAGATCGGACCAAAATTCTTCGTCCATTTCCTCCGTAAACATTTGTCAAAACACTCCTTCCATGTTTAATTCCCCATAGATGGTAGATACATCAAACGTAACTTTCATACCATCCCGTTCATCTGTACTGTCATAAAATTCAAAATGATCCACGCCGAGTATCCTTTCGTCGTCCGCCAAGGCATCTGCAATCAGATCTGGTATTTCTGCCTCCAGAAAAGCATCCGTATTTTCATCACTCATCATGGTATCCAGGACCTCGCAGCCATAATCATCTGAATATGCCAGATTTTTATACCGTTCTGTCAGCAGGATTTTAGTGATAGCCTGCTCTACAGCCTCTAAACCATCTATCATACCGCTTATGCAGCCATTTTCAAAATCAATCCTGTATGTTCTGGTTTCCTGCTCCGCATCTTCCTCCACCTCATCTATATCCAGCACAAGGTCTGTATCCATTTCCATGACAACACCTCCATCCATCTATGATTTATCCAGAACATAGTATATTTTTCCGTTATTACATATGAGCAGATTCACTTTGTCCCCGGTTTCCAATGCTCCTTCCTTTTCCAACCTTGCCGGCAGGATAAGATCCGTTTTGGAAAGCTTCATTTTTTTGTCATTGACAAGAGTGACCGATAATGGCTCTCTTTTTGTAATGATCCCTTCTTCAATCATTGTTGGTGACATACAATCCTGAACGATCTTTACCAGCATATGCTTTATGCTTGTTTCATTATCCATGAGCCCCTCCTATCTATCCGGCAGAAGCAACATCCGTGGCAAAATTCAGAGTAAGTGACATGGTATGTGTCTCTCCCTTAAACGTATGCTTATCCTCATCAATATAAAAAGTACGTTTGATATTCAGATGAGGAATAATGACATACAGACAGCCCCCGGCAATCGCTGATATAATGCCAAGGGTGGATATTGAAAGGCTCTCCTCTGGATACCCGTTCTCCTCCATAAGCGAATTTACCAGCTTTTTAATCTGCGCATCATTCTGTTTATCATCCACTGAATCCACCATGATAAAACGTCCCAGCCTTTTTTCAAGTTTAGCGTTTTTCTTCTCATAGACAACCTTCCCCTTATCTGAATAAATCCTGAAACGGGTTTTAATCTTCTCTATGCTCTTATCATAGGTGTAGCCACTGATGTTTGCACCAACTTCCATCACCCATTGCGTCATATGTTCTTTGCGCCAAAGCAAAGATACCTTGCCGCCATCTGCACGGATATAGTACCTTTTCTTAGTTTTCTTGTATGTAGTGCTGAGGGCATCCAGCAAACAATCTGAAAAGTAAGATTTCGACTTCTGCAGGGATTTTATTTTGTATCCAGTGTTCACAGCAGTTCCAAGCGTAAGCCCGGCACGCTTTAGGCAGCTTTTGAAAATTTCCGTTGCCGTCTTATTTTTAAACGAAAAGGAATCCTTGGAATTGGCAAGGTATATGCATTCGTCATATGCCTTTATTATTAATTCTTTTTTCTCTGACTGCGTCTGTCTCATAATAATTCCCCGGAACTTCTCTTTTCCTTTCCACTTAAACACACAGGTATAGCCTTTCTCCACATCCATTTTCATCCGGTCCTGCCCCTTCGAATCATCATCCGATAAAGTAACTTCGAGAACACGGGCCAGTGATCCTTTCCTGCCAGACCATGTGATTTCCTGGACGA
The DNA here is from genome assembly GCA_947643415.1 of uncultured Clostridia bacterium. Classification (GTDB taxonomy): domain Bacteria; phylum Bacillota; class Clostridia; order Lachnospirales; family Lachnospiraceae; genus Eubacterium_F. The sequence goes on from CANRWA010000006.1 coordinate 52,499, forward strand.
GCCTGGATACATCCCAGCCTTTCTTGCCATGGTATATCAACAATTTTATATTACCCACTCCGCATAACCTCCTCCGTTACTCTTTCGGTATTGTCAGCACCTGTCCCGGATAAATCAAATTAGGATTGCCGCCAATTACCTTTTTATTAGCATTATAAATCACGGTATACTTTGCACCCTTTCCATAAAATTTCTTTGCAATATTCCACAGACAGTCGCCTTTCTTTACCGTATATTTACTGGCTTTACTCTTGCTGCTGGTCCGGTTACTGGTTTTCTTAACTTTTGCCTTTTTCTTACTCCCATTCTTCTTTTTCTTCTTTTTGACCTTGAGCTTACGGATGGATGTTTTCTTGTACTCGGTTATGGTAATGGAGTAGTGGATGGTTCCCAGGTCGCCTCCTTCCTCACTTGCCTCAAAGTCAATCGTACATTGGCTGCTCAATCTGCAGGCTCCACCAGTATATACAATCTTGGCCGGCTTCTCGATTTTCATAACTTTCTTCAAGAAATCAAGACATTCTTTAGGTTTCTTAGGGTTTGAAATACACCCCTGGCACTCAGCAGCAGGGAAAAACCCACTCCATTTCATAACAAAAGCGCCGGGGTGCTTCTTTATCGTCACTTCTCCGACGCCATATACATATACCGTATCATTCTTTTCCGGATAGGATATTTCAATCTTTTCTGGAAGAACAGGTATTTGTAATCGTTTTTTATTACTGTTGTAAGTCAGCCATATTTCATATGTACCGCTCTTATTATTGGCAGAAACCCGCTTTTTCCATTTCTTCGCTGATTTTGCCGCTTTGGAAACCTTCTTTTTTTTCTTTTTAGAAGTCATAGGCTCCAGCTCCTTCCTCAAATACTTCCTCTTTCAGTATCTGCATGAATACTGATTTGATTTTACCTTTGGCTCCATTCCAGATTTCTTCTTTGGAACTTCCTGGTCCTACCGATACAGTGCCGCCTCCCTCTAATTTTATAGTCATCGTCCTGTCGCTGCCTGCAGGCTCATCGTAACCTTCGCTCTTTATGATCTCCGATCTTCTCATAAGGGATGGCTCCGTAATCTGCCGGTTGTCATTTTCTTCGGATACTGCAGAAATAATCCTGTCTGTTTCCGATTTCGGGAAAACAGTATCCCCGCCTCCGGACAAAATCAACTCCGGTCCTTCCTCACCAGCGACATATACCTCTTCGGAATCCGTTGTCCCTGATGCATGCCCAGGCAGCGAAGGATACAAATCGGACAGTTTAGGAAGATTGCTTGTTGGATTGTTCGGAAGCTGAGGTGTTTTAGGCTCAGGAACTTTGAGCGCCTTTGCTGCTGCTTTTGCCACAGCATCAGCAGCACTTTGGGCCCCACTCACACCAGAACGGATCGCATTGATATATGCCTGAATGGTCTTTTTAGCAGCAGTTTCTGCATCCTGTTCCATATTCATCTTCTCAACAGATTTCTTAAGATCGTCTGACATTTCTTTGCATTTTGACGCAAAATCTGTTTCTAGATCTGCTACTTTATCCGCTGTTTTCCCTTGGGCTTTCTGCAGTTTTTCATACTTCTGGACAATTTTTTCCAACTCCTTATCCGAAGCCTTTGCCATTCCGGCAAGAGCTGCGGCACTCTCTTCCGAACCATCATCCATATTTTTCAGCACATCATCCAATCCTTTTACATCTCTGCCTTGCAAATTGTCAAGATTTTTTGAGTAATTTTCCCAGTATTGGATCTGCGAATCAAGGGCTGATCCGATTTTATCCACGGATGTTTTTGCACCCAGAACTTTTTTATCTATTTTGTCCCATAATGAATACTGTCCCTCAATACTATCCAATGCGGCCTCATAGGTATCATCATACGCCTTTGCCAGTTCTTCCAGTTCCACCTGTGAAGAATTGACAGCGCCGGTAACTGCATCTTCGTAAGAAACAAGCTCTTCGCCTGATTCACCAAATTTTGCTGCGCTCTTTTCTGCTTCCAGACTGCCATCCTCCAGACTGGAGATAAACTTTTCAGTCTCTTCATCTGAATAACCAAGTGTCTTACAGTACCCTTCAATATCGTTTTTTAATTTTGTCATTTCAGCAGAGGCCGCCCGGCCCGCATCCTCTGTCTGTCTCATATGGTCAAGTGCATTTCCCACATCAGCAGACATGTCCCTTGCACCTTCCCCGAATACTTCCATAAGGACCGGATGATTCACACTCCATCTGTTCCGGGTCTCTTCGTACTTTTCTTTTGATATGGCAGCTTCCTGGGTGGCATCCTGATAATTTTTCCATGCCTCATCATATTCCCCCAGTGCTTTTGCCAGCCCTTCGCTGGCCGCTTCGGCTTCCTGCTGCTGTTTCTGTGCTTTTGCATAGTCAAAGAGATCACCTATGGAATAATTTAACTTCCCTGTTTTCTCATTTATTGTCAAGCCAAGATCCGCATATGACCCATTTAATTCCCCTACAACGGATTTCATAACCTGGAGTTCTGCGTCAGTAAGGTTTGCCTGGTTCTGGAGTACCTGCAGTTCTCCAATAAGGATATTTGCACTCCCATACATATCATCCGCTGATTTCACATTATCCCTATACCTTTGATGTATTTCATCCAGGGATTTCCCTAATTCATCAATCTTTTCCCTGAACTGCCCGACAGTCTCGCCACTTTCTCCATATGACTGTTCCAGTTCATAGATCTGCGAGGCAAGCTCTGAGGCTCTTTGTGAGCTGGCACCCTCTGATTCACACACCCCATCATATTCTTTCCTCAGCTTCTCCAGTTCTTTTCCCTGTTCCTCTGAAGCATATGTGAGATCATTAGTAGAATCCGTTGCATCTTCATAATTACTCGCCAAGAAAACTACACCAGCCGACAATGCAGCGATCCCTCCAACCAGCCAAAACACTGGATTGGCAAGCATGGCGCCATTAAAAGCTGTCTGCACGGCAGTCGCTATTGTAGTAGCTGCTGTATAAGCCGCTATTCCTCCGGCAAAAGCCGCCACACCGGCCGTAACCGCCGCTATTGCCTTTACTACCACCGGGTGCTCTGTAACGATATTGCCAATACCTGTATAAACTGCCTCCATTCCTGCATACAGCTTATTCAATGTCGGGTTTAGAACTTCTCCGATCTGCACAGACAAATTCTTGGCAGCGTTATTCATCTTATTATGAGCATACTCCGTAGTTCCCGCCATAATTGAGTAGGCTTCTGCTGTGGTTCCTGCGCCTTCACGAAGAGTAACAAGATTATCGTTGAATGTATCAAGCCCCTGCCCGATAATGGCATTAGCCGCCTTCCCGGCCTCAGCACTCCCCCACATGTTCATCATAGCTTCAGCGTTATTATCACAGGCATCATACACCAGTCCTAATACATCTGCAAGGGATTTTCCTTCGTTCATCAACTCGCCAAATGTACTCCCAGTCTCATCTTTTAACAATTTGGATATCGCTGATCCGCTGTTACCTAACTCATCCAACATGGAAGAAAGATATGTCGTTCCCTCCGCTGTATTGATTCCGGCTTTCGTCACGGATATGTAACCGCTTTCCAGGTTTTCCAAAGACACATTATAGGCAGACGCCGTACTGATTGCCTTGCCCATCTGGGCGGCCAGTTCCCGCACGGTGGTTACACCAAGATTCTGCACAGTAATCAGGGAATCTGATATATGTTCCATCCCTCCGGCAGCTTCTCCATAACTGTTCGTAGCTGTTTCCAAAACGGATAATGCCGATGTAGTGTCCGTAAAACCTGCCAACGCCAACTGATTAGCCTGAGCAGCAGCTTCTACAGATTTCTCTACATCAGTACCTGCAGAGATAGCATTATATGCTGTACCCGCTAATCCTTCTGCCGCCTGTCCGGTATCGTTAGACAACCCCATTAGTTCTTCCCTTAACATGCCAATAGAGCCACCGCCTGCTATCGTCTGCAGCTGGGCCACGGAGGTTTCCACTATCTCCGCCTGCTGTGCACATTCAGCAAAACCATCGGATAATTCATGAAGGGCAGCTAAAATCCCGCCTGACACCAAAAGATTATTCAGATCGTTCATTGCACCGGAAGATTTCTCCCCGAATTCTTCTGAACTGTTGCCGGCCTCTTCCGCCTGTTCGCCCAGCCCGCCAAGTTCCTCCGCAGCATCCTCTGCAGCGCTGGCTGTCTCATTCAATGATGTTTCTGCATTACTGCTAGAAATGGCAAGGTTATCAGCAGAACTAACCGCACTAGCTGCCTCACCGCTATATGTCCCAACGCTGGAAGCAAGGGAAGCAGCAGATGATGATGTTCTTTCAAACGACTGGCTGATCGCATCCGAACCGGCTTCAATGTTTCCCAAACTCTCATTCGCACTATTCTCTATACTTTGAAAAGACGATTCCACAGCACGTCCTGATGATGCAATGGAACCAAGTTTGCTTGACATATTGTCAATCGCATTAAATATTACTGATAAGTTCGTCGCCACAGGCTTCCCTCCTTACTTCCATAGTAATTTATTCCGTAAATGACACGAACCCTCTCTGGCTTCAATCCCAGCCGCAATATAAAACATCTGCATCCGCCTGGGCTTGGCAAAAAATTCTTCCGGCGGGATATTGTGGTTAATTAAAAAATATGCCGCCCACCATGCCAGCGAGCCTTCGTGCCTGATCAGTTTTTTGCACTGTCCAGATCATCCTGCTGCTCTTCCTCGTCTTCATCATCGATCCCCAGTACATGATTGAGCATTTTGATTACTTCCGCATACTCTTTCTGGGTGAATACCTTTATCGGCATTTCCGTCATATCAATGCAGTCATAAAACTTCATCAGTTTTTCATCCCGCAGATTCGGATATACAAGTGCTTCTGCCATTACATGGCGGAGAGCCTTTGCATAATCTTTCTCTTCCTTCATTACCATTTTCCCATCCACCACATAAGGCTTTTTGTTTTTATCCAAAGCAGGTTTCAGTGTCCTGTAATAATCATAAATCTTATCCACCGTTTCCCGGCGCAGCCTCTTGATCTGGAACACAACGGGATTCCCATTCTCGTCCTTAATGCTGTCCGGACCAGCCATTTCCACAATTTCCTCATTTTTCAGTTCCTCACGCATAAAATAAGATAAATTTTTTTCCATGTTCTTAATCCTCCAATCATTGTCTGTACGCCCTATCTCTGTCGATACGGGCATTTTATTCATTATTCGTTGTCAAATAGGGCGACAGGGAAAACAGGCACACAAAGCCCATATGCCGCTTCCCTGTCTCAAGAAATAATCAAGCATACATATTTTTTGCTCCCAGTGTAAGTGTATCTTTTACGAAATCTCCACCGGTATCCAGATCAAAAATTGGTATGTCTCCAGTAATTACACATCCTGTACATGTTACCGTTTCAATACCAACTACTTCATAATAATCACTGTCTTTATCTTCACGCTGTCCCTGAACCTCCAGTTCCGGCGTCCTGCCATTCTCCTCATACTCTTTAATCACATCCAAGAGCCATGATGTAGAACGGTATTCCTCGATAACTACTTCGATATCCCGCCCGATCCACCTGCGGTTGGTCCCCTTGTCGCGAAGTGATTTATAACTCCCTACCTCTGGTTTATACCGCACTGTCATTTTACTGGCTTCCAGGACCGGAACCTTATTCACAGTGACGGTCCCATCACGCAAGCTGATGGCATGCCTGTTTTCTCCATTCATAATGTCCTATCCCCCTTCTACTGTGTGGAAATGCTGTAATACAACTTCTCAGCAGAATCAACCGGCTGCAGGGCCACATTGAAATAAGTGGCGTCGCCCTTGCTTCTGGACTGATCGATTATAAAATCATTATCCGCACTCACATTTTTGATTGCATTATCTTCCTCATATTGCTTTAACAGCAATTTGCCAAGCTGCAGCATCTTTTCCCAGCCTTTAGGCTCATTGTCGAACTGATTTGGTCTGATAGTCGCTCTCAGATCATCTGCGAAACTGTCAAAAACCCGGATAACACGATTCTTTTTATAAGAATCATCCTGCGTGCTGCTTGGATGAACAAGGCTGTTGATGTCATATTCAACAATGACTTCTCCAGTATCATCTGACATGGAGAAAAACATTTTCCCGGCCAGTATGGCTTCCTCTGCCTGTTCATTAGTCAATTCCCCAACTACCGCAGTTGCATTTGATACAACCTTATAAGTATTGGACTGTGACTTTGTGGCAGCTGCTGTAGCACCAGCTACCCACGCAGCGGCATCAGCCACAGACAAATCCCTGTCATACAGATGGAATGAATTAACCACATTTATGATCCCGATATCATCCCCAGCGTAATCCGCAAAAACAAACTGGACTGTCTTGCCGACCTTTGTACGAAGGTATTTAACTTTTGAAGCCGCTGCGGCCGCCAGTGATTCTTCTGATACCGGGATAAGTACGGTATTGCATTTTACTTTCTCTACTGCATCCAGAAAAGCAGTAAAGGAAGAATTTTTATTTTCTGCTGCCTGCCCTCCTTCCAGAACAGCCCCTGCAAACGCTGTCAGTTCTCCCTCACCAGAAAAATCAACGTACAGACTTTCAAATTCCTTCAGTTCCTCAACAGTGGCAACGCCAGCAAATGTCTCCATGAGTTCTCCATCAAGGTACAGAGAAACGTCAAAACCGCCATCCACATTGGCGGTACTTGTCACAGTAATATCATTTCCCCTCTTTCCGGCGTATTTGGCTGTAATCGTCAGGGCATCCTTAACGACCTTTGCCTTTGTTCCTCCGGCAATGATATAAACCCACACTTTGACAGCGTTTTCAAAAGCAAGGCGCACAAGGCGGATCAGCTCATTATCGTCATAAATACTCCTTCCAAGCTGCGCAATCTCTGCATCCGGGGCATCATTGTAAAGCTGAATAAACTTTGCATCCGGTCCCCAGTCATACCCAACAAGCGGAACAACAACAACGCCCCTCGATGAAACCGCTGGGGCGTAGGTCTTTTTTGCCGCAAAGTTCATGTAACTGCCCGGTCTGACTTTATTTTGGTTAATGTCAAAATTTCCTCCTGCCATTACCCTTTCATCTCCTTTCCTAACCATTTTTTGATTATTTCTTTTGCTTCCTCAATGCTATACTCCTTATCAGCACAACAAAAAAAGGCACCGTCAAAGGTGCTTGTAGTACAGCCAAACAGTTTCACGCAATCAGCACGAAGCGTTGAAACCAGAAAGCGCTGTTCTCTCTTTGGAGTTGCTGAACCAGAAGCCTTCTCAGCGGCAGAAGCAACCGCTGAAACATTCTCCTGTTTAGCCATAGGCTCCTCCTATTCTTTAGGTGATGCAGGAAGTCCATCATAGAAAAATCTGGATGCTTTTGTATATGTTTCTTCGTCATAGGCAGTATGCGTTTTCCATGATATTTGAATCTGTGTAACTCCTGCATCAATGTTTCTGGCATTAAGCTTTATGATACGGAAATTCTTGCCAGTTAATTTCCCATCTTCATCATAAAGCGGTATCCGTTTTCTCCGGGACTGAATAGATTTTACAATTTTTGAAGCCAAATCGTAGGATTCCATAGAAGTCCTGTCAAAAATCTTTATAAAGACAGTAAACAAATTCTCGTATGTTGACACTGAGAACTGGTTTCCATCTACTTCCGGTGGTGGGAAATACACGGAAGGAGTAGCCGCTCCCTCTGGCAATTCCCCAAAATAAGGTTGCATACCCATCGGTTCAATAAATCGAACCAATGCGGCAATTTCCTGTTCTAACATTTTTCCTCCTTATATTCCCAGATAGTCATGCAGCCATTCCGATATTTTGGCATCCAAAAGTCCGGGAAGCATCCTTTCCATAATGCGGATGGCAGCCTCCCAAAAATGACGCCCTTCTACCCATTTCTGGTGAAGCATCATTCCAGTCTTTGCAGATGGATTGTAGGTAAATTCAATAATCTTTCCATCCCCATCCAGAACCACATCTCCTGGTATAAACCTTCTTTCCACGCCTTTAGGATTTGTCCAGTGACCATCATTGACATAAGAGGCATACTCCACATTGGTTCCTACTTCCAATGTCAGGCCACCGTCTTTTATGTTCCACATACCATCTGAACTCCCTTTTTGAAAACTGTTCAATAACAGCCGGGTGTCTACCACCTCCCTGCGTATAATCTCCTCTGAAACTATTCTGAGAAATTCATCCCCAATTCCCTCTATAAATTTTATCATTTCCTGCTTGAGTGCACCGTTTCCGGCTGCCTCCAGCTGGTCGAAAAAAGAGGATAATTGGGAAAAATTAATTTCCACTGCTTTTGTTGCCACTATAAAGCCTCCTTTATAGTCCCGGATCTGTTCACATAGACAATAATATGGTGGTTCCGGACATTCCTTGGAATCTCAGCCACATAAGCATACCCTGTAACACCGCTGACAACCTTATCATTAACACGGATATCTGTGCCAATCGGCAGGGAAAGTTTCAAACGTGCAGCATAAGCATTCTGCGGTTCTCCCTGAGCCACTTGATAAGTTCCAGATTTGACTGAAAAGTGGCATGGCACGTTACTATCCTTCTCGTCAGCCGCATCCGGATACGAAAAATGATTCTTATCTGAAATTCCATATCCAAGATTGTTGCTACCCCTTTCTGCATGAAACAATGTGCATGTATGGTCGAAAAAATCTTCTAATGCCATCCCTGTCCTCCTACAGTTTTCTAAGATTCATTATGAAACGTTCCTTCGCTTTTTCCTCGACAAACTGGTCCAGAAGGGCTTCCAGTCCCAGAGAGGATATCTCGATCTGATCGTCACTTGTCGTATACGAATAATCATCAAATGTTTCCGATGTTTTTCTGCCGACGTTCTGCTTGGAATATGCATAATGTTCAGCCAAAAGCAGAGCAGCCATTCTGACATCCTTTGGAACACTGCCGGCATATTTTTCATCTGAAAAATCGTGATTGCAGTAATGTATAATGTAACTCTCTGCCCGCTGGATATCTTTCTCCAGCTTTTCATCCTGCCGGCTCTGTATGCTATGCAAATCACTGTACTCCCTGACTTCTTTCGGTGTTACCCACGGTCTGCCCATAACTGCCTCCTATTCCTCAAAATCAACGGAACCAAAACTCACAAATCCGAGAGCTTCTTTGATTTTCTCCAGCCTCTCCTCATTGTTGTTGCAATCTTTGATGTCAATACCCTTCTCCGCTGCGAGAGCGATAAGTTCATCCTTTTTCATTTTGTCAAGGAGTTCTTCCGTAAGCTCTCCGCCATCTTCCGTATTGTCATTCTTCGGATTTTGAGGTTCCTCAGGAACCAGCGACTTGTTCTTATCCGGTTTCCCATCTTCCTCTGTTTTTAGACCTTCGCCAACAACTCCAAGCATTTCAAAACGTCCGGTGGACAGAAGCTCTTCTGCCTTTTCATCATCCACACAAAATGGCTCCCCTTTTTTGCAAGAAAAATTTATCATGCAAAAGGAAAGCCCTTTAATAAGTTTTAATCTTTTCATGGCATCCTCCTTAATTCGTTCCCTGCAGGATCAGCGGAAGGTTTTTGATAATGGACGTTGCTTCGATTTCCTCAATAATTGCATCAAAATCAAAGTGCACCACATAGAATCTTTTGTCCTTCCTTATGGCTTCTACAGATGTTTCATCCTTCTTGATCTTCATTGTATAGGTGTTAACCTGTAAAAAATTCTTTGGATTGGAAAGGATGATTGTATCGTTCGGCATCATCGGAACACCCATGGAAGGAATCCCAACCGGACTTTTGTACAAGCTTTCCGGAACCACACCGCCTGCATCGATTACCTTATTAAGCAAAAACAATTCCCATTGCTGCTGCCTGGTTGGGCTCATCATCCAGCGGAGTGTTCCATCATTAAATCTGTTAGGCATGGCAGCTACTGCATTGTAAAACATTTCCAGTTCCATTTCCTTGGCACCGGAAACATCAATAATATGGCTGTCATTCAGTGTTTTGATTATTCCGTCGTTCTGTCCCAGAAATACCTTATCTGTAGCGTCCCCGATTTTCTCAACCTCTGCTTCATTCCATGTACCGGCAGCATGAGCTTTCAGAAAACGATAGAGACCACCTGCCTCTGTTACACAATCACCTGCTGCGTAAGTGCTTGTGCTGGAAAATGCTTCTGCTTCAGATGCTTTCTCATCCCCATTGAGCAGAAGGTCCTCAGAATCAACACCAACCTGCTTTGTCATGAGATTAGTCACTACCGTATCCATATTTTCCCCCTCGATATTCTGCCGAAGGGTTTCATTGGTAATATCCCAGTCAAGCCTTGTTGCTTCGCAGGAATATTTGACTACCCCGAATTTCGGGCTTGCCGTTACCCCATCAAAGGCGTTCTCAACCTTGGGACGCAACAGCCTGTGTCCAATCCCGATTTTGTCAATTTCGCCAGATTTTTCCGTCCGTGTGACATGTCTGATCGCCTGCTGGAACGGTGTAGCTTCAAAAGTCTGCTGCAAAAACTTCTTTGCCTGATATGGGGAAAGCAGACCATGCGATACGGACTCTGTTGTTATCGCATCCTTGATAATCTGTTTATTAGTTGCCATAATAGTTTCTCCTCCTTCTTAAACAATGCCATGCAGGAAATGCTCCTCCTGCTTTTCAACGGTTCCTTCTGCGTCATTGAGGTTCCCTGGGAGCGCCCTGCTTTTCATTACAGGTTCCAACGCCTTCATCATAGGTTCCATGGCTTTCGTCACTTCCTCACCTACCATCTTTGCCACGCTTTCCGCTGTAACCTCTTCTGATGGCGGTGTTTCTGCCCCACCTCCCTCTGCATCATTGCCCTTGGCAATGGCTTCTACCTGCTTCGTAACAGGCTCCATAGCCTTGGCAACTTCCTCGCTTACCAATTTCTGAACTTCTTCGTTCGTCATGTCAGCATCCTCCTTTTTTACTGTACTATTTGCAGTTTCCCCCGGCTCTCCCTCATCGAATTCTGATAAGAAATTACCAAGTGTATCATAAATGCCTTGAATGGCACTTAGATTCTTTGCACTCAGGCTTTTCCCGGCTTTTTTAATATGGCTTCCTTTCTTTTCTCCAGAATCCGCTTTCTGCCCGCCTGATTCTTCTCCGTTGTCCAGTCTGGTCTTTCCATCCTTCTGACTGTCCTCTCCCTGCAGTGCCTTAATAATACTGCCATCAGAAGCAAGTATCTGCGTGACAATATCATTAAAATCTGTAAGGGCTTCTCTTATGGCAGATTCATCATCTGTAAGACCATATCCTCCATCTGGTCTGCGGTGCAGTATGTTATCCAGCGCATACCATGCCTGGCGGAAGTTTGTCTCTTTGACCTCTCTGTTGTAATAATCTTTCACAGCGCCCTTTTCTACAACATCAAACCCCAGAGCTTTTGCCAGTTTCTTCAGCAGGCCTCTCGGCTCTTCTGATTTTTCAACAGAGGACAAATCAACATCTTCCTCAGAGTACACTCCTGCCCCGCCCATAGAAAATCCGGTAATTTCGCCTTTCTGAATAGACTTCCACACATTGGCATCTGTGATCTCCATCGTCATTACCCATGTACCCTTTTTCACTTCCTGGCCTTCAATCTCCATATCGCATTTGGCAATATAGGATTCGACAACCTCGGCACCCTCACATTTTTTGAAGCAGTGCTGAAGGTCAACATCCCCTCCATTTTTCATAAACCAGTGCGCTGCTTTTGTGATCTCTGCCTCCGTCATATAGTTGCCCTGGCTGTCTTCTACCATCGGTTCATACACAATCCCAGTAACAAAATGATTCTCTGTGTCTGTCTTCAAAATGCGGCCATATGTAGTAAAAGCAGCAGAACCATCATCCGCTTTTGTAATCAGGAATGTCTTTTTATTTGCTGCCTTGTCGACCAAAGACACAAAACCAATTTTTGCATCTGTAATCGCATACGCTTTCGCAATCTGCGGCATTTCATTTACCTCCTATCATTTTTTTGCTGTTTAACGGACAACTCCGAGATATTATTGGATCACCTCCTCTCAGCCCATAAAAATCCGCACATTTCAGCCCCCTTTCAGAAATTTTTGCATGAAAAAAGCACCGCCAACTTAGCGATGCTGCATTTGCCACTATTTATATCTTTACTGGCTCAGATAGCCATTTTCATACAGATACATGATTTCATCCCCCGTTAGTTTTAGGAAAGGATTCTCGTGCGTGTCATCTTCGGTATCAGAAACAGGCGGTTTATAATCAGACAAGTCAAATCCTAATTTATCACATATTTCTCTATACTTCTCTGGCATCAAAAATCACCTCCATATCAAACCCTGCATCTTTATGCATTTTAGAAAGAATACTCTTATCATATACACTATACTCCCTTCTCTCATAAAGTGCAAGCAGTGATTCTGCCATCATCTCATTAACTTCACCTGTGACCTTATATTTATATAATGTCCCATCATGGCACGCCACTATACCATACTTATATTTTCTCCTAGCGGCAACCATAATATCCGGAACACTGGGTGCCGAATTACGGGGATGGTTATGTATCCCGATAATCGTTCCTTCTTCGGCATTTGCAAGCATTTTCTTCATCGGCTTTGTAGGTGCACATGCGCCTGGCTCTGTTCCTCTGGTACTTGTTCTGACGCTTCCGGTAGAAGAATTTATAAAATACAAATCTTCATTGTCAGTTCCTGACCGGTGCTTGTAAATCTTTCCTATGGAATCACGGACAGAACGCTTTACTTTCGGTGTTTCATCGACTGCATTATATACCATTTTCTTATATGCATTACTGGTAACTGCTGCCTTATCAACTTCAAGCGGTTTCAGCTTTTCGGTTCTTGGTATTTCATTTTCTGTATCATTGATACCCGCCTTCGCTTTATTCCTTGCATCCAGTTCCTTCTCCCATGCCCTGTCGTCCTCATCAACAATCTGTTGTTGGAGTTTTTGGCGCTCTTCCAGCGACATTCCAAGCACTTCATCATTGACAATGGGGATATGTATACAATGGCAGTTGATTACTTCCTCCGCTGGAAGGTTGGGATCTCGTGGAAACATAGGATGATATATTGAACCATTACGTCCTGTCAAAACAAATGGTTTTCCCTTAGCTACAATCTGGCCGTCCATTGCCACATGATTCTCCCTGGGTGCTATACGGTGTCCTCCGGAATGCCGCCATCCCTTCCTGTCCGTCGCCGGGCTCTGCTGAATCGCTTCCTCCTTTGCCACACTATGAGCCCTCAGCATTTCAGTTACAGACGTTGCCCTTGCCCGGTATTCCTCACTACGGATTCCATCAACAGTAAGCTGACGCTTTAAATCTTCAACCCCTTTTCCCTTTTCCAAAGCATCACTGATAAGGGTTTCCAGTTGTTTCTTAGATGTCAACTGCATTAAATCCGCCAAATCATCCGACCATGAATGAATCCACGAAGTAGTACGCTGCCTGATCTGTGATACAACCATATCATCTTCTGCCTCCCGGATATAAACAGTAGACAATGTTGGCACATTTTTCTCATAAAATTCCTTTAAGGCTTCTGCCAGACGCTGTCTCGTTTCATCTTCAGCAAAAAATTCTTCCACCATCTTCAAAGCCGCTGTTAAATCTCCCGCAGCCAGTATCGTTTTTGCAATCTCTGTTGTCTGATCTGTCAAAACCTCTGCCAGCTTATCTTCCAAATCCGCAATGGAATCTACAGAATCCTCTGCATTGACAAAACCGGCATCATCCAATGCTTTTGACAAATCATTATCTGCTTTTTCTATGTATCTGTCGATAGCCTTGATAAGTTGCAGGCATCCACAGCTTTTCCGGAAAACATTATAATTCCCTTTTTCCATCAGGCAACACCGCCCATCTCAGCCAGCATCTTCCTGACTTCCTTCATAACAGCAACTACCTCTACATCACGGTTATCATGTGCTTTCTGGATTTGTTCGTCTACTTCTTTCAATTTCTCACTGGAAATTGGGGTTTTATGATAGGCCGGTTCTTCCATCTGTTTCTCTGAGGATGCTTTCACATACTGCAGCGGTGTATCACCCCAGTCTCCTTCGTAATCCTCACATCCATCTTTTCCAAGCGTATTATAAGTTATCTCCTTCGCAAGATTTGGCGTAAGGCCTCCAGCCCTTTCTGTTATATTCAGAATCTTCTGTATGTCATCCGGGTTTGTTATATCCGGATCATCGAACTTAGCCTCAACATAACGAAAACAATACCCATTCAGCAAGCGGTTATTAACCGTCCATGCAAGGGAGGTACGTTCCGGTTGAAATACCTGTTTTTCAGTTACTTCCATTGCTGTCTGTGCCGTAGCCCGGTTAAAGTCAGTCGTATATCCGACATACAAATCCGGCAGCAAAAAGGCTGACTGCGTTTTTTTCCGTCCATTCTCTTGGTATTCCTGGAACAATTCATCCTTTTGCAATATGGAGGCAAGGTCCTTTATTTCTATGTCAGCCTGCTTCTCATCCTGAAAAGCAGTTGCATTTTCATTTGTTTCCGTTTCCAGTACGACAAAGGCATGCTGACCGTTTTCCCCCTTGATCTCGTTCATATAGCTTCTGAGTTTATCAAAAGATTCCTGAGACAGCGTTCCACCTTTCACAACAATCATAAGCGGGGTATGGCGTCCCTCCCGGAAATAGTTATTGTTCAGTACCTCTGCCCTCCGGTTTCCGTCTACAGTAAGAACCTGCCCTATCCATCTTACCTCTCCATATGGCATGCTGCCTATCCGGAACTCAATAATTTCATTCGCCTGATTGTCGTATTCAACAGGATCGACTCCCTCTTCCAGATAAGTTCCAGTCCTCTTATCCATAATCCGGGGATCGCCAAATTCCTTGAAGTACACCGTCTTGCCTGCTATAGTCTGCCGAAATTTCCGAAATTTCTTTTTTCGGGCTACGGTTTCGCCCCTGTAATAATATTCCACATCCATGTAGGGTTCCAATGGATAAGTCATATCAATGCTGGGCGTATCAATAATAAACTCCAGCTGCACAACATCACCACTGAAATCCCGGATAACCTCACAATATGCAATGCCATATGTTTCCCTGTCACGGATTAAATTTTCAAATACCTCTTTTGCCATGATATCCATATTGAGAAGATTGATGATTTTCTCCAGCTTCGTCCACTCTGCTTTCATTTCTGCTGTTTCCTTATCATAGTCGCTCATATAATGGACAGACAACCCGAAACCGGCAATATTGTTTTTATATGCCTTGATACACTGTGGAAGAATCGTAGAATCATCTACCAGTTCTTTCAGCCCCCTCATGTCAACCGGATGTGAAATCCATTCTGAGGCATTTGAACTGTTATCCCTGCTCAGCTGCTCGGATTTATCAGACTTCTCTATAGGTTTCCTTTCTGTAAATACAGACAACGGCGCACTCTTATCATCCGATTTAATGATTTGTACCCCAACACTTGGAAAATGTTTATTTTTTTCCATTCGGTTTACTTCCCCCTTTTTTTATTTTTACTGGCAAGCAGACTAACAGAATACAGTCTGCTTCATCTGGAGACGGAAGACCTCTCTCTTTCATCTCCTTTTTACTCTCAACCTTTTGCTTTCCATTGCTTGTGAAATCATATTTTCGGCAGGATAATTGTGCAAACATATCATCATCATTCGGCAGCACCACTTCCGGAGCCTCCCGATCCTTTCCATTTGCATCATATGGCGCTATCAAATCCCTGACTATTGCCATCATAAAAGTAGTAGTATCCGCATAGTGCTTATGCTTGATAGGCTGGCCGAAGTTTACCGGGAAGACATGCATCCCGCTGAACAATACCGGATCTGTACGGATAAAACCTTTTAGCTGGTCTGTAACACCGCCACCCACACCGCCATCATCAACTTTGACCGGAATATTGCCCTTATAGTGGTACTTTTCCCGGATTTCCTTGAAAAGTTTTGCAATCATACCGGAGGTCCACGTCGTGTCATGACCTTGATACTTTTTATATATCCAAACAACTTCATTGATACGGTACCCTATTACTGTCTTATCATCACCAAACCGGGCAACATCGCATCCGATATCCACACGCCATATCTTTTCCGGCTGACAAATCCGGTTACCTGTATCGTCTACATATTCCCCTATAGCCTTTAGGGTATCATCACTTATATCTGCATGAATTGAACGCTCTAACCATGATATATTTATAAATACCTCATCGTCCTGTTCTGGAAATTCCCCATATACACGAACCCGTACTACATTGCTCCCTTTTCCATACTTCCGTATGAGGGATTCAATATTGTCTTTATTGGTTCTCGGACTATCTGCAGATGATACGGTATGGCACTTGTAAAGTGTTCTGTCGGCATTGAAAGCATCATAAAATGTGCCAGAAGTCCTTGTCGGATTCCCGCACATCAGCAGCTTATTGTTTTCACCGGACAGTGTACCAAGTACTGCCTCCATAATCGGATCATCCACACCGGATGCTTCATCTATGATGAACAGCATATTATCCTCGTGGAATCCCTGCATATTTTCTGGCTTTGTAGCAGTCCTGGCTACCGCAAACCAACGCTTTTCATTGCCAACCATGTAAATATATGTCTTAGTCCATTTAAGGATTTCTGAGAGCAAAGGAGACTTACTCATCCATTTACTCACTTCGGACCACAACACATCATGCAGTTGTTGTTTGGTTGGCGCAGTTGCCACAATTCTCGGATATGGATAACAGCAAAGAAACCACAGCAAGGCCACAGCCTCTAAACCTGTCTTGCCGACACCCTGCCCGGATTTGATCGCAACTTTCGGATTTTCTGCTAAATCCATCAATGCCAATCTCTGCCATTCATCGGGTTCAAACAGAAGTACCTCCCTGGCAAATGCAATCGGATTTTTCCTATACACAGGAATTTTCTCTCGGAAGAACCGTTTCCTTAATGTCCGTGAGTTCTTATCCATCACCCACCACATCCTCTCCCAAGACCGCAGCAATCCAATCATCAACAGCTTCATTGCCAGCACTTTCACTCTCCATCTTCGCCTTTTCAAGCCTGTGCTTTGACAATGTTTCGATTGCCTTTGTCTTTGCTTTCTGCACCTTGGTAAGTTCTGCCTCCAATGCCATTATGCTATTCATAACAGGTTCTGTATTCGTAGCGCTCGTCTCTGTCACTTTTTTGTATTTCCCTAATCCAACGCTCTCCCCATCAATATCCGTCAGATCTTCTACCTTTTTTGTTTTTGACACCGCTTTTACAGCAAGCCCATGATTTTCTTCCTCCATCTCTTGGTATTTCTTGATGCTTCTCATAAGTCTGCGCTCCCGAACAGAGAACATCTGCAGTTGCATAATCAACTGCTGTTCTTCAGCATCATCCATGCCTTCAATCAAATCCAGTTCATCATCATCCAGAGAATCCCAATATACTTTTGAATAAGCACCATGTGTTTCAGCATTTTTATTGCGAAGTGGTGCTGCCCCCGCCCCACCTTTTGAGCCTTTAGCATTTTGATTTCCCGGTTGACCGCCACGCTTTTTCTTTTGCAACGTTGCGTTTTTCTTGACCTCTTTTTTCGCAACGTTGCGTTTGTTTTTTTTTGACTTGTCTCCCCATCCGTACCTATTCTTCCAACTACGGACAGTTCCATCAGAAATCCCCAACTTCTTTGCAATTTCTACCATTGCCATTCCATCGTTGAACAGCTTTTCAGCTTCAATAACTTTCTCGCTCGGTGCTCTCGGCATATCACCACCTCTCTCCTATTCGTTTTTTGTTTTCATAAATAACGAGGGGGAGCATACGCTCCCCGTGTGTGTCTCTCACGCATATCCATTGATTTAACATTAAATCTTCGTTATAAACTCCGCTTTTGAATAATCCTCATTCGGCTTAATCATCATTCTCAGGAAATCTTCTTTTGAAAATTCTGACAGACGGAAGATTTCTTCCGGCCTCATGCCGAGCTGCTTTCCGATTTCCCCTACCGTCTTGCCTTCACCTATCAGCTCCTTAACAATCGCTTTCATGGGTTCCAGCAGATGTGTGCCTCTTGCCCTGTTATGAGTAACAGTGCCATAGATATTTCCGGCTTTGTCTTTATGATCTACAATGACAACTGGCACCTTTCCTTCCAACATAGACATCAGAGGTTCTTCTCCTGCAACGGTCCATCGATGGAATCCATCAATAATTGTAAAATCTGGTCTTACCACAATCGGCAGCGTCCATCCGTTCGTTAAAATGGACTGCTTCAGCAATTCCAGATTTTGTTTTGATACTTTGTTTGGGTTGTAATCATTTGGCTTTACCCTGTCTCTGCCTACCCATTGGAGAGTACCAAGAGGGCTTATCATCTTACTGTCCATTTCGCATTCCCTCCTTCTTCTTGGCTACCTCGATATATCTGCCATATATCCGCTGATACAATGCCCGATAAGTCCGCAATTTCGGATCTCCCGAAATAAGCCCTTCATAAATTGCCTTGCAATCTTTATTGTCTGCAATGGCAGATACTCTCATAAGAAATTTCCTGTACTGCTCAGCCACATGCCTCTTATGCTTTGTTGGAAAATTACCATCCAAGTCAGAAAACAGTTTCAAAAGAGCGGCTTTATAATCTTTTTCCTTTTTTCCTCTCTCGTTTTGTCTTCTGACAGTTGTGCTTCTCCCAAACATTTCACTGTCCCAATATAAAGCAGCGAGGTATGCGTTAGGCTCCCGACGGACTATCCTTTCCATAAGGTCGGGATAATACTCATTCATCTGCACAAGACTTTTGGCAGTGTCAACCGAAAAGAACTGCGATACTCTCAACCTCCTTCTTGATATACCTGACTGCCATAAAAACAAGTAAATCTCTGGTATGTCTACTTTCTCCTGAAGGAGATAAAGCCATACATCATTGTCCTTCCAGTCATATAGTGGGAAAATTTGTAACCTCTTTGTAATACGTTTTCCAGACTGTGTTGTTATGGCAATGTTCTGCAAGCGTTGCACAGATTCTGTAGCCCTAATACCTGTTATTGTAATTCCATCTGCGTATGCCCTCGGCAAAAAATCCTGATACGCATCCCTGCGGGCATGCAACATTGGATGATTTCTTATGGCAAATGAAGGCGGCTGTCTTACCCAAACATCTTTTTTATATCTGTCCCAACAAATAAAGGTTTCATCGTTGGACAGTTCATTAAAGCAATTGTAGTGTTTCACCTCAAGACAGAACCACTCAAACTTTGCTCCAACTAAGATAAATTTCTTTCGCCATTCCCTTACCTTTTCATCCATGCATGGGAATATGGCTTCTTCATCAATAAATTGCACAGTCAGCTGTGCCGGGGTGATTTCTCCTGCCTGTATCAGATTCATTACGAGCTGTGACAGGCACAGACTGTCTTTTCCACCGCTAAAAGACATATATACCGGCAGGCCATTCCGAAACACATTCCGGATTCTGATTTTTGCTGCCTCTACAACGTCAATGCTGGCCGGGCATCTTTTTATAGCCATATCTTCTCTCCGCAATTGGGGCAGGTAACGAATTTTCTTACTTCGGTGGTTTCCTCACTGCCTCCCTCTGAATCCTGCTGTGACGGAACCGCCGATTGTGTCGCCAGCTCCTGTCCTGATTCAATTTTCTGTATCTGTTGCTCTTTTCTTTCAGCATTTTCCTTGATACTCTGAATTTCTTCCTCGTCAAGTGTTCCATATTCGGAGAGCTTATCTGTAATATCCTCAGCCTCGGAGACCATCTGCTTTAAGATTTCTTCATCAAAGCCAGGGATATCCAAATCTCCCTGCAGGTCCTCCAAAAAGCTGTTCAGTGTTTCCAAGTTCTCAATACCCAAGCTGAAAATCTTATTGTCAGCGATCATCAGCTTCTTTTTCTGATTTTCAGTGAGATTATCATACCGATATACATCTGCTGTTTCTTTCCCCATAGCAATGAGTGTATCGTACAGACCATTTCCCGCCAGAATGATGTTGTTCTCGTCAACAACGATAGGGCGGATCTGCCCGAACATCTTTACGCTGCGCCGAAACTCCTTCAACTGCTGTTCGGTATGGATTCTGACATTCTTTTCCGGCTTAACAAGGTCAGCCAGTTTCATTTTGGTTATTTCCATGTTCGTGTCCTCCTGTGATTTATTGGAGGAACGATTGATGTATGATATATATGCTATCTGCAAATAGCAAAAAGACAGCCTGCGAACAACCGCCCGCAAATGCTGTCAAATGTCAGCGTATTTATTTAAGGCTTTCCAGAAAATCTTTTGCACTCTGGATATGCTCTGCAGCCTCGGTTACAATAGAACTGTCAATCTCATAGATTTCTGCCCAGGCATTTTCCACACTCCCGGTCCACTGCCTTGCCGGCCAGGGATGTGTGCCACAGAGATAACCGTTTTTCCAGTCATAAATCGGCGGCATTTCCAGATTGTAATAATGGATATATGCCAACACCTGCTCATGCGTCCAATCAGACATGGGGCTGTATCTTGTCACCCCCTGCCCGTTGGTGTAAATGTTATCTCCCTTGCCAACATAATTTCCGTCAGTTCTCCGCCTTCCAAGCAGCAGCATATCCAACTCCTGCTCCTTGTAATATTTTGTCTGGCCTCTATGCTGGACAATCTGAAACCACCTTGCCGCAAATTTGCTGTCCTGCGGAAAAAGCATCTGCGGATGCTCAGCCAGCCATTTTATATCCTGCCCTGTGTTGATTATGGACAATTCCTGCGGTTTATGCGCTTCTACCCATTCTGTAAATGCCTGATACTCCAAATTACTGATTACAAGGACGCAAGGAGTTATCCCTGCCCGCTGGCAAATTTCACCAAGTACCAGGGAATCCTTTCCTCCGCTCCATGCATAGGCAGCTTTCTTCCCTTTGGTTTTCTTCTTAATCTCCTTTACTGTCTTTTCGACAAGCTGATCCAGTTCTTTTTTTGTTACCAGCTGCTCTATTTTTTCAAATGTATCTATCCAATCAGAGTTTTTTATTCTCTGCTTTCTGCCAAGTACATCACCCATTCCGCACACCTCGCTTTCCGCTTATTGCCAAGGCAACCGCCCCGGAAAGAATAACCGTCAAAAGACTGCCGGCAGTCTTATAAGCCGCAATTCCCTGTATATTACCATATCCAAATACCGGCAAACCGATAATCAGAGCCGAGATAATTCCTGCAGCTACTCCCTGTGGTGTCAGTTTTATTCCTTTAAGGGTAAATACCGTTGGAAGCAGCGTAGCAGCTCTTAGCGTTCCATACATTAGGAACAGGTGTGTTACCGTCAATCCTGGTATGTTGGCTACAGCAATTCCGACAATCAACAGTAAAATCATTGCGAACTTTGTTTTTCCAAGTGTCTTTTCCTTAAAAATGTCTGTTGTGAGGGATGATACTGCACACAGGTTGCTATCTATCGTAGACAGCAGCCCCGATACAACCATAAACAGGAACGGAATGACCGCCCATGCCGGAAATAGTGTGCTAATCAGTTCAAAATTGATGATTCCGGTATCCGCTGCGGCATATCCCATGCCGGAACCAACAAAGCCAAGCATCCCCATTGACAAAGGCACAATCCCAAACAGCAAAGCTCCTACAAGAAAAGCCCTGCCTATTCTGTCTTTCCTGACACAGAATGCCCTTTGCCAAAAGCACTGGTCTCCAAATGGTCCTGAGATAAGCCCTATCGTTGTTGGAAGTCCAAACCCTAAAAATATTTCCCATCCTCTCCCAGAGAACAGTGATCCGGCATCTCCTGCAGCCCCTCCTAACCCCATAACCAGCGTTTCCATGCCTCCGCCATTCTTTACACCAAAAACAACAAAACCAACGCTGGCAGCCAACATAAAGACCATCTGGACTGCATCCGTCAGTATTGAGGCTTTAATTCCTGAGAATTGCGAGTACGAAAATGCAATCACCGCCATAATAACCGTCATGGCCGCAAAAGGTATTCCGGTAAGCATACTTAATATCTTGCTGCCTGCCAACAGCTGCACTCCCGTTGATAATGCCGACAATGCGCCGAGCTGGAACAGATATATATTTTTCACTGCTTTGGAATGATATTTCCCATACATATAGCCGGACAATGTAATTCCCCCTGGCATTTCTTCCCTAATCCTCTTTGCAAAGGGAATGAACAATATCAAGCACAATACGTTCGGAAGCAGAAACCAAAAGAGCCCTGCAAAGCCCTTTGTATAAGCATTCTCGGTTGATGTGAATAGAGCCGGCGCCCATATCCATGTGGCAGCTATGCTCAAAGCTGACACCATCCAGCCAGTGTTCCTATCCCCTACACAGAACCGCCCAATATTGTTCTCTTTTTTTGTCATAAGCACCGTAACCACAAGCATTACTGCCGCATAGGCCAACAGCACAATCAAAGTATAATCCATGCTTTTCCTCCATCTTTTATTTTAGAGGAGCTTCATGCTTTCCTGTGTCCGACTCTCTCCTTTCCCGGAAAAACTGCACGAAAAAAGGAAGCCCGATAGTCTCAGACTTCCTCCGATGTTCGATTCAGAATTTTACGAATACAATTTTCTCACTTTTATAATGAAAAGTCAAGGAAGACTTTTTGAAGATGGTGGATTTAATGAACGTTCAATCCATCCACCCCAAAAATAAGAGCTGATAATCTTTCTATCGCAACCTTGATGTCTCCATATACATTTCTGGTAGATATGTTCTGCTTTTTTGCAATTTCCTTTGCCGATAGGGTATTATCTGCCATATACATATCCCATGCAACCTCATACCGCCTCATCTCAATTTCCCGGTTTGGGGCATTGCCGCAATACGCCTCATACAACCCAAACATTATTTCTATATGAGAAACAATAACTGCGGTTCTGGTGGCACTCCGCTTTATGCTTTCGATAATAACCTCATTATCATACATTGACATCATTGATTCCAGAATATCTATTGCAGATTCCTCCATCTGGGTTCTTCCGAATACTGAATTTTCTGCGTGTTCCTTCAGCATATGATAATTGCGAAGCAACAGCTTGGTATTCCTCAGCCGCCGATCCGCTCTCTTCCCTTTCTCTTTCTTCCGCTCCTGATCGAACATTTTCAGAGCCTCTTTTGCTCCGATGGCAGCCGCATTCTCATAAATATCCTTCAGTTGCTCATGTGACAAAGCAACTATAGATTTGCTGTCTGTTGTCTGGCTATCCATACTTTCGCACCTCCTTGAAATTTATTTCTAATTCATATCGAATTATGATATAATATAACTGTCTGTTGGGAGGGTTGCGAAAGCACTCTCCTTTTTCCGTTTATTCTAAATCCGTCTGCAGGTATTCTTCCAGCGTCATTTGTCCCAGTATATTGTAAGAGATTGTATCAGCAACCTCCGAAACGCTTTCCTTTCGGCTGCTTCGCAAGCTGGTACCGAACATTTTCCTATAACAGACTGGACCATACCCTGCTTCCCTGCTTACTGCACTTCGCAGTTTTCTTCCACAGTTGGAACAAATCATACACACCACCCCTCCGGTTTGTCACAGCGTTCAAATTCTATTACCCATACCCATGGGTTAGCATCCCAGCCATACAAATCCTGATCTGCTTTCTTGAGGGTGGAGTTCCATAGTTCTGCAAACGCTTCCCTCTGATTCATGTTGAAATAATCTGCTTTCGGATGCACATGGCTGTTAATTCCTTCTTTTAACACTTCTTGTCCGTCAATATCCTGTAACCGCTCCACCCGAACGTCCGTAACCTTCAACCAAATCCGAGCTGCCTCTTTGGAAGTCTCCCGGACATACAGGATGTCGCCCATTTCGTAACGTGGCTTATATATAGTACCAATCAGTTCTTTGTCTGGCATACTACGACATGGCTCGAACATAGAATCTCTCACTTCTAAAAATTCCTTTGGTGTATTATTTGGACACTGCATGCACCCTACTCCGCTTAACTGCTCCGGTTTTATTATACGTCTTGTAGCGGTTTTCCGCTCGTTCAGTATCGCCTGGACCATATCTGTGTTAAACAATATTGGTAAAATCCTACTCATCATAGACTTCCTCTCAAAAACTTTTCCAGAAAACTTTCCCAGGGATTTATTTTTACGCTGCTGTCATAAATGTACCCGGAACATTCTGCTGTGACTTTTAGATGCTTTAGGGCATTTGTCATTCTTTCCTCATATGCCACTATATCTTTTTTCTGGCAGTTGTCTCTTTTTGCACATTTGTAACACCATGATGCTTCTTGAAAATATGCAATAGACGCTTCTTTAGTCGTCATTCTTCGTCACCCTCCTCTGTTTTCCAGTTTTCCAGTAATTCGGGATAGTCAGAAGTGTTGCCAATAATCTCTATTTCTTCAATATGACAATATAAATCACATCCATCGCAATCATATTCCCAATTCCAAGGAGAAAAACTTGCACTTTTTTCATCGAAATTAACTTCTGTTATTTCTGTATAATTTTCATGACCGTCCGTATAGGAAATTTTCAAAATGTCATTCTCAAAAATCTTCTTGCCGTTTTTGTCGTTCAGGCCTGTATACTGGCAGACGGTTTTACCATCTACCTCAACTTGATACATCTGATTTGGCAGTCCCCAGTCCGTCATTCTTTCAAATAGTATGTAGTGATGTGTAGGCACTGGATTCTTTTCATAATCATCTGCAAAGGCATATGTAGTTTCATTCATCTTGTAATAGAATCCTTCTACCCACTTCCCATCTTCAAGTCGCTTTGCTCTAAATAAAATCTCTCTTACCATTATTTCCTCCTTTGATTTTCTCTCGCTGCTGAGCGAAACATCATAAGCAGCATTTCTGATAATGGTTTTTCTCTATCTTTCCGTTTCGCTTTTTTAACCGACTTCAAATTATACCAGCCGCCCCTATAATGCTTTCCATCTGGTACAAATACACCAACATTATACGGAACTTCGTTTTTGACTTTCTCAAACACTTCCTCTGGCATGACATAGTAGTTATAATCTCCAAGAAAATTATGACCGTTCTTTGAATGAAAATCTTCCACGGAAGACTTCACTTCATAACAGTAAAAGTCGCCTTTTTCTATTCCCGACACAGTGTTGTTTATCGGTTTGAATCTCATAAAATCAACTCGGCACTTGGCAGTCGTTCCATTGTCAAAAGTAACTTCTCTCGCCCAGTATATCCGCATATCACTGTGTGGATTTATATATTTTTCAATAGCCAGAGAAAGTGCTACTGTGATTTCTGACCTGCTACTCATGACCTTCCTCCTTCAAAACTTTCATATCAAAACCGCTTTCTACAAATTGCCTGGTTTTCCTATGATTGCATGCGTTCCCTAAATATGTATATATTTCTCCCATCTCTTTCTCAGAGAAACTCGTGTCAAGAAAATTATTTATTCCATCCAGAATAAACTTTCTGAATTTACGGTTTCTCCATTCCTGATTGAATGGGGCTCCTTTGCTCGCAGCTCTTGACAGCCATTCCAGAACCTTACATTCTATGTCCTCTGGATATTCGTAATCATTAAGCATGAAATACTGATTACTCCTTGCTTCAGCAATGAATTCATGCTTTGCATTTATAGAACTTCCCGGGAAAGCCTTGCACAATGCCTGCCTTGCCTCCTGCATATCAGCATAATCTGGCTGGCATCTCTTTAACCTACAGCGTAATTTATCGCCATCATAAAAATGTCCATTTACGCACTTCTCACAATCAATTCTTTTCATCCAAGTCCTCCTTTTCATTCCTTCTTTTCTTACCTTTGCTATACTTAATCGCCAAATCCATAGCCTCCCCACCAACATCACTGGAACTTTCTTTTTTCCCTAGCTTCTTCCTGCATTTTTCTAATGCCGCATCATAATCGTATTCAATCTGTTCTGACAGCCTGTCTGCCATTTTGATAAATTTCTCTCGGTAGTAAACCTCCCATTGAATGTCACTTCTTACCTCATCCAGCATTTTCACATAATCGCGCAACATACAGATAATCAGAACAATATCACCATAGGAACAACTGACAACATAATCACACATGAGCTTCAAATTGATAGCTTTTTCAATCATCACCTGCTTTTCCTCTTCTTTGGATAGTTCCTTTTCTACATCCTGGAGAAATTGGAAGAAAAACCATAATTCATTTTGTTTTTTCATTACAAACCGTCTCCTTACTGTATCCAATATTCCTGTGGAACTTGCAGAATCATGTTGTTAAATTTTCTTACCTCTTTATCATGGTCCCATTTGAATCCGTCCGAACTCTTTTCAGCGATCAAATATTGTTCTTCTATCCCCTTAACTATTTTAATCCGCTCCATGTTCTCCCCACGCAATATTTCGATTGCCGCCTCCAAGCAATCATACCTATACTGAATCGCCATATACTGATAAGCAATTTTAAGGCACTGGCCAACGGTCTGCAAAATTTCCTTTTTTGTAAGTGACATGATTTTTTTTGCCGCTTCATCCTCCGCAAATGAATATGCATATGGTTCCAATCCGTAATAATCCCCTTCATACTGATCAAAGCCCAAATATCCCCCTGCATACCTTGCTCTCACCGCTGGGAATAACACATCAAAATAGTCTGATACATACTCTCTGCTTAAGTCCTCCTGGAACTGTTCAAGCTCTGCTTCCAGATCCGAAAATGCTATTTTGAACTCATATGCCTCGTCTTCATCTCCGTCGAGTGCATTTACAAGAGATTCTTCATCGCTATCATACCAATGAATATCTTCACAAGCCGAAATCATATCCCATAATTCAGACTGTATTGTTTCAATATTCAAACCCCTAACTATCGGCTTCTTATAGCGGAGCTGTTTTGCCTTGTATGCTTTCTTTTCTGCTTCTGTCATGGAACCTCCTTAATTGTGAGTGGCATTGAAATTTTCCATTGCCCACTTATTCCCTGTCGCTGCTACCACAATCCGTGTCCGCTCTTGTGGCGTAAGCATTCCATGAGGCAGGCTATCCAGAGCCTCCATTGTTCCGCATTCGTCACATATCATTGTTTTATTGTCTGTTCGGGAGAGGGCAAGCAGCCGCTCAAACCCTCTTCCGCACTTAGGACATATCTTCATTTCTCCAATCCCCCTTTCAGTTCTGCCACCTCCCGGCACTTCTCAGCATAAAGGCCATCCATTTCAACTATCTGCTCCGGTGAAAGTCCTGTATCTTCATAGGCTTTTAATGCCTCCCTCAAATCAGCCATAGCCCACAGATTGCGATAAAATAATGCAATCAGCCCTTCTATACTGTCCATGCCATATTGCAGATAATCTATCATCCAATCGTCAAAATCCTCGTCACAGGTGAACGCATCATCACCGTCGGTATGATCCTTGAGCAGCATCCTTGTCAGCACCCTTGCGTCCTCGTCCAAACTGTAATCCCGGTATCTTGCTTTTCCGTCCTTTATGTAACATGAGTTATGCGCCAGTTCAAACATTCCCATTTCTGCAACTGGCTTATCTGATGTTAATCGCTTCATAATGCACCTCCATAATCATCAAAATTCATTTGCCTTGCCGGCGGATCGTAATTCATCCATAGAACTTCTCTTTTCTTTGAACAGACCTGTGAATACGCTGTCGTCTCATAGCGGTTCCACCCTGCAAGCATATTGTCATATAGTTCCGTTTCGTATCCGCTGATAACAACTGGACCTCTATGCTTCAGCAATAGTGTGAGCAGTTCCTCATGGTCTCCAGCATCCATTTCGTGCCGATACTGCTTTCCATGCCGAGTATCCAACATATAAGGCGGATCGCAGTATATCAGCACATTCTCAAAATTAAACCTCGGTATGAGCTCCGCTGCAGGACGATTGTCAATCTGCACACCCCGAAGCCTTTCAGCGGCCTGCATGATTTTTTCCGGCAAATTACACCAATCCTGCGATGCATACGACCTTTCCCGTCCCTGCACATCGTTCTTCCATCCGACCTTTCCTCCGTTGGTCCGAAACCCATGCCCCATATTCAGCCGAATATAAAAATTCAGCGCTCTTTCAAACGGATCTTCCGGTTCTTCCCGAAATTTCCTCTCATACACATCACGAGCATACGGTGTCAGATAAATATTTCTTGCCAGCCTTTCCGGATCGGAGCGGATACACTCGAACAAATTTACAACATTCCCATCTAAATCATTTACAGTTTCGATATTAGACCGGGGCTTGTTAAACAACACTGCCCCTGAACCAAAGAACGGTTCCAGATAACTGTGGTGTTCAGGGAAATAACTGATAATCCAGTTCGCCAACGACCATTTACTTCCCGGATACTTGGCTATCGCTTTCATTCTCGCAGTTTTCCTTTCTGATTTTCTATCCTTCTCAAATCTCAATAGCCTTTACAAATATATTTCTTCAATCTTATTTCTTAATCTGTCCGTCATAACCGCCGTTCCGTCCTTATTTGCTTCTTTAAGTATTCCTACAAGTTCGTTTAATCGCAAATCTGCGCATTCGTAATGCTTATATTCCTCCATGCTCATAGTAACAGTTATTTTTCTTCTATTAATCATATTTTTTACTACTCCTTTCCGGGCGGCAGCACCCACCGCCCTGCTTTATTCCGTGATATATTTTCCTTGCCAGACAAAAATTCAGTACTATTACATGGTGCTTAATTTATATTGCTACAGGAAGAACGACTGTTTTAAAATCGCTATCCTCAGCTTCAATAATCATAGGCATTTTGGGACCTTCTAAGGAAATGCCGACATTATCACAGTCAAACGCCTTTAATGTTTCCAATACCAATCTCGCATCAAATCCGATTGTAAGAGACTTTGAAAGCCTTTCCTGCAAGTCCACTGTTTCGTGATAATCGGTAGTCTTATCCTTAATGCTCAAATTCAGCTTATCCTCCTGTATTTCAAATCTAACCGGGCACCTTTCCTCGGTACACATTTTTGCCCTTGTCATTGCGTCCAACAGGTCTCCCCTTGACACGACAGTATGTATGGGCAGCTCTTTGAACATAGTCTGATACTTGAAATACTTACCCTCAACTAACCGGGTGTAAACCTCAAAATCTTCTGTTATAAATACTGCCCCGGTCTTGTTGTATGTTATCTGAACATCCCCGATCAGCCCAAGTGATTTCAGTTTATCCACTGTATTTTTGGGTATCAGCAGTTCAAACTCCCCATCATAGTCCACTTTATCCCATGCCAGAACACGGCCGTCCAATCCGACAAAATTCAACTGGCCATCTACCGCCTGCAGGCACATGGAAGACATTACCGCATTTCTTCCCATTACTGGCACGGCATAAGACACACGTTTTATAGATTCCAACAGTGTCTCAGCTTTGATCGCCAGCAGATTATCTGCTTTCTGTGTGACAGAATCCGGGAACTGTTCTGGATCCATTGTCTTGTACTTATTCTTGATCTTGTCTGCCTTAATGGTAATGGTGTTTTTCGCTGTAACAGAGATATCCACATCCCCATACGGGAGATTGTTAATAAGGTCAAAGGCTCTTTCCGGTATAATAAAACATTCGTCCTCTATACCCTCTATTTTTGCCTTAACAGTCATTTCCAGATTGTTGGCAGTTAAATACCCTTCCTTGACTAAAATGCCCTGTAATGCCGGATTTGTGGTTTTCTTGGGAACCACTCCCTTGATTTTATTCAGCTTTGCCGCAAGCTCCGTTTTCTGTATCTTCATCTCTCAATTCCACTCCCTCCAAAATGAGTATGGTGCACTGCCTTTCCTGCAATTTATACGGTTCCAATTCCTGTTCTGTCATAAACTTATGGCCGAACAGCTCCTTCATCTTTTTCCAGACATCCCATGGAATCCTGTAGAATTTCATCAGCCCCAGCGATACCATCACGTAACAGTGGGCGCCAAACCCCTCATATATATCAAGGCTTTTCCACTGGGTATCTGTAATGACGGTCTGGTTTATTCTGTCAGAATCCGTATGTTTTGCCTCAAACATAATTCCGGTACCATCACATAAAATGCCTTTATAATCCGGTTGCCCTTTCTTTTCGTAATACCCCCAGACAACTCCGTTTTTGTCTTTGCCGGTAATATGGAAAGGTTCCGGCGTCTTCTCTATATGTGCCAGACCTTTACGCAGATAAAATTCACAGGCATTTGATAACCAGCGTTCAAAGGTTTCCCCGGATGCTTTGCTTCGTCTCCCGATTATCTGCCGTCTTGGATCAGGCATCCTTATCACCAACCTTTGTCAATCCATCCTCGGCATAGCAGCCTCTGTAATCGTCAAGCCATACGCACATTGTCCCACCGACTTTTTTCGGCCCTGCTGTAACAATAAACTCTTTACCACGATACCTCTCTGGAACATGGTACTTATTATTCATAACAACCCTATCTCCTTTGGTCAGCATTCTTTAATTCCTCCAATCGTCTGTCTGCCAATTCCCTGATCTTACTCATTGTTACCATCCCAATCCCCTTCATTCTGCCAATTTCCTCAGCAAAATCGGTTATTGTATATTGCAGCGTTTCTGCTTTTACCTCTTTGCCTTTATTAAAGCCTTCGCTCTTTGCTTTTTCCACCTTGTCCTCAACATAATGCACCAGTTTAGAATCTGTCATTTTCCTCATTTTTACAGCCTTTTCATGAATTATATTTTCATCCGTTGTGCGCCTGCAGTTTCTTTTCTTTCCCATGGCAACCTTCCTTTCTTCTCTTAACAGTCTTTGTATGGCTATTCCGGCGGTACTATCAGCATATCCCTCGCCATTGGCATGCCACGCCCCTATTCATTGCTGCCTGCATCCTGCTGTTCCCCGGTTTCAATAACTCTCGCTGCCCACATATCCGCCCAATGGATAATCAGGTTCAGCGGTGTCTCTTTGCCAGAGTATGCATACCGTAAATTGCTGTACATCCCGTTATGGTTTAGGATTGCATAGCTTTCCTCTTCCTCCAGCCGGATAAACTGCGATGCAATCTGAATGCTTCTGATTTCATGATCCACGCTGAGCAGCTCCGGATTGGTTATAAACGGTTTCTTCTCTGACTGATACGGCTCAGGATTCGGATTTGCCTTTGTCGCCCGGCCTTTGAGCATATTGGGTACATAATTTGGCTTTCCAAACTGCCCCATCTTTCCTAAATCATGAAGAATAGACGCAATGATAACAGATTCCTTCGGAATCTTCTGTTCCTCCGGCATATCCGGTCCAAGTGTATCCAGTAACTTAAAAGCTGCCCTGCAGACGTTCAAGCTGTGCTCAGCAAGTCCCCCTTCATAAGCAAGATGGTAGCTGCCGCTGCATGGTGATGTGAAAAACCCGTTTTCATCCATATGCGAAATCAACTGATCCATGTTCTCCCTTCCTGTACTGTTCAACAAATCCACAATTTCTTTTCTACAACTTTCTGCCATTTCTATTCATCCTCCTTTTTGAAAACAATACTGCTTGTCATTTTTTCTAATTTAGGTACATCCAGCCCCATTTCATTACAGAATTTCTTGAAACACTCCCTGCACATGAATCCAAACTGTTTCGGCTGTTCCCCACGTTTTGATCTGGCAAGCAGAGTAATCATGCTGCTCTTTTTCATATGTGCCTTGCATTCTGCGCACACATCAAAAAGTTTCTTTTTCATCTTCGGGCTTATCTCCGAGTGTTGGAGCTGTTTCGGAAAATCCCTCCGCATATTCTCTTTCCCGACAACCGGAATCAGGCTGTCTTTCATAAACACCGGCACGTCCGTTGCATCCGCTGCCGACAAGATATCGCTGATCCATTCAAGACGGGGAATCACCTTTTTTCTATTCCTCCCATTCTCGGCACCGATAATGATCCAATCCACCTCCCCATATGCCCAGTAACTGTCAAAATGTATGTCCTCCAAAATAGGTTCCAGGCTCACAAACTTCCTCGCCCGGTCTGGTAGATGGTCAATTCTTTTCAGTTCCGTCCTTCTGGTTACGGTCGTCCCATACCAAAGATTCTCCCTGCCATCTGGGACACCATACTGTGCATACCTCTCTGGATTCTTTGTGAGGAAAAGATAGTTATGTATTGGGTGCCGCATGCATGCTTCAAATATTTCATCAAGCCAGCTGTCCGGTACCCATTTCCCAAATATATCTGCCATAGCACCCACAAAAATATTGTTTCCCATTTTCAACTTGCCGGGAATATCCATTCTGTGCCTGTGCAGCGTAGGCTCAAATCCAAATGGGTACACCAACGGCTTTCCTGTCTCATTCATCATGGGAGTATCCAGAACATACAAATCCCCTCCCCCATCTGCTGACGGAATCAAAGAATAATCTTTTTTCGCCATTTTATTCAACCTCACGTCACCGGCAAATCTGGCCGTCATTGTCCTTGCATAGCAATATGGACAGTCATGCCGGCATCCCGTAATAGGATTCCAAGTATGGTCGCACCATTCAATTTTTGACCGATTCATGCTCATTGCTCCTTTCCGCATATCCGAGCTGCCTGTCCTCTCTCCACTCGGTGCTGCTAAAATTTATTTTCTGTCCGCACTGATCGCAGTATTTCGGCTGGTAATTCGGTCCGGCATTTAAAACATGGTTGCACCTTGGACAATAATGGCTTTCATGCTTCATTATGACAAATCCAAATTTCAAATAAGTAATTTCCCTTGCTATTGGCTTTCTTGCCCTTCTCTTTTTACTCATACGCAGCCTCCTCCCAAAATTCCACGAAATACATTGTCTGTCCCTTTCCGCCAGGCCGTTCCTTACCAATTCTAGCTGCATATCCTGCCTTAATCAGCAGACAACAGAGTGTGTTCCTGTCTTCGTCATTCAGCTTCATAAGCAAATTCTTTATTCTATGCCTTGTCTTATCTGCCATTTCAACCCGCCTTTCTTTGTTTCCTTGGAGCATTCTCATACTCTGCCATCTTTTCTCCGAAAATCTCAACGAATGCTTTTACCTCCGGCGTCATTTCACAGTTACGGAAACCTCTGCACTGAACAACTCTCCCATGCCATTCCAATGTGTAATATGGTTTCTCTGGCGCTGCTTTTTGCCGAATAAAGAAAATCATTGTTTCTCCCTTTTCCACCTTTTCCATGTATGTGCCAACGCAATGATGAAGCGCTTCTCCTTCTTCCTTTAGTTCTTCCAGTTTGTTTGGCAGTCTGATAAATAATCCATCAATATTGAGATTCATAGCCTCCACTTCTGCTGTTTCTTTCCTAATCTTTCTAAGAAGACGGTTAAACCTTTTTGCGTTTTCTCTGGCTTGCTTATCCTTGAATTTCATATACTGTTTTGACATTTCGTCATGTGCCCTTCTAAAATTTCTGGGGAACAAATTAAACTCATTCCGCATATCGTAGCCCATTTTTTCCAGCCATCCAGTATAATCAAAGTAGTCATGTGCATGTTCTATTTTTTGTTCACGAATATACCTGAGTAACTTATGTAATGTGGTATAACGCATGAGATCAATATAATTTTTATAAGAATCCACATATCCAACATCCTGTATCCAGCGTAATTCTTCAAAATCTTTCCATTTCAAATCCGGTTTGTATCTCAATATTTCCAAATCTTTCAATCTTGGATCTCCGACCCTGCGAAGCATGTTATACTGATTCTTGTTAATGCCAAGTGTCCCAAGTATGCTGTTCTGCCCCTCATTCAGATTTACATGGGCACTCTGGCGGTCTTTCAAAAAGTCTCTGGTCATTCTGTAGAACCCGACTTTCAGTAGCTGCTCTATAAACGGATACTTCCTGTATGAATTGAAGTAATTATCAATAAGCCATGACGAATTGAAATAGTGTTCATCATTGGCAACATTCTCAATAAAAATATCTGGGACACTATATTTCATACATGTGCCTGCAACGGCTTCCTGCAGATTGGCGTTGTACATCATCACACTTCTCGGTGCAACCGTCTCTGCCGGAGGATACCATGAAGAACCTCTGTCCCTGTAATAACACCACCTCATATTTCCAGTTGTCTTATAACTCGCCCACATATAATCTGTCGCCTTGTCAGCCTTATGTACTGTCCGGTATCCTTCATGGGTAGTTATTTTCGGGTTATGGAAATCAATCCGGAAATCCTTTGTATGGCAAAAATATCTTGTTAAAACCTCTTCTTTATGCGGTTGGACTAATAAACTCCATGCCACTGAAACCAGATTCTGCCTACCCATGCCTTCGCTCTTAGCCAGAAGAAATTTATTACAGTACGGACAGCGAACCGTTCTATTGTGTTTCACATCATCCTGATCATTCCAAACGCCGATTGTTTCATGCCGCAGGTGCTTATTTTCCAAAATGAATGTTTTTTTGCAGCTGGTACAAAAAGCCCTCTTTTTCCTTGTGTCATAGAAAATGTAATTTTCATCCTTAAACACTTTTTCCTCAATAAATGTCTGGTAATCATCCGGAAGTCCCCCGAATTTGTCCATATCAGCATCAATGACATCCGTTTCCTTCTTGTGTTTCTTCATCAGCCGGGCATTTTTGACATTCTGCTGGTATTGGTCGAAAAGGGTAAATGCCACTCTTTCCCCATACTCCATGTTGTTGTGATTCCATCTACGGAGTGTACTTTCAACTCTTTTGGCATCCTTGTCTGTCAAAAATTCCAACTGATGGTAATTCCACCAGTATTCGCTCCATCCACTGTCTCTGCATATCAGATATAGCAGCGCTCCTGTTCTCCACTTGTTGCAATCAACTTCAAATGTTATATAATCATTCTTCTGGCAAAATACTCTGAATAACAGGGATATATCCTTTTTGTTCTTTCCGCTTACCTGATATACATTAAGGATCAGCGTTTCCTCCGCCTCAACTTTTTTCTTTTGGGATATAATAACCCCACGAATATCCTTACCTCCTATTGCGGTCTTGTGAATTTGTTGGGTGTCGGCTCTTGGAACCGGTATTACTTTTAACGCTCTCTTTATCATTCATACCGCCCCCTCACATTCCCATCATGGAGAACATATCAAGCTGGCCATCCATTTCTTTCAGGTTTTTCTTTGGGGACAGTGGCTCCACGGTCTTTTCTTTTGCCTTATCGTCTTTCTTCGCAACTGGCTTC
Source organism: uncultured Clostridia bacterium (assembly GCA_947643415.1). Classification (GTDB taxonomy): domain Bacteria; phylum Bacillota; class Clostridia; order Lachnospirales; family Lachnospiraceae; genus Eubacterium_F. The sequence goes on from CANRWA010000006.1 coordinate 87,546, forward strand.
GGCTTTTTCTTGTCTGCCTTTTTGCGCTCTTCCTGCTTTTTCTTCCGTTCTGCAGCTTCCCTGGCTTTCTTTTCCTCCTCAGCCTTATCGTCTTTGTGGTAATAATCCTCGGCCCATTCATATACAACGTCATCACGAACAGCAGCCCTATTCCCTGTTGCCTGTTTGCGGGCCTGCTCGTATATATAATCAAAGCATTTTTTCCATGACTTATGCTCCTGCACCACATCCTGGGCAAGCCCCAAATCATCTTCGCAGCGTTTCAGCAAATACCCAATAACGGGCTCTGCAAAGGTCTTATCCTTATCCGCTTTCATTTCTTTTTCCAGTTTTTCCTTCGCCACTAGCTTTACGGATGCCGGATCAGGAACTTCTATGTCGCTGGTCAGTCCACCACTTTCTGGCTTTTCTTTCTGAGTTTCTCCAGTTCCCTTATCTGCCTCTTTCTTTTCCAAATCTGTACTTTTCTCCTCAGTTTCAACCGCACTGGTAATTCCCTCCTCTAATTCAGCAGCTATTTTATCTTCCTTCATGACATACCCATATTCTTTTTCAAGCCGCCCATTCTCCACATCAAAGAGTGTGTTACCATCCGCATCATAGAAAACCGTGATTTCCTTACGTTTTAAGACCTTATATGTAACGCCATCTGATATAACATCCGCCTGTGCATTTTCTCCGGAATATGCTGTTTTGAGATATTCCCTAACCACATTTCCCCATGCAATCCCATAGACATTATCATTTTTTCTTACTTTTACCGTTGCAAAATGCTGAATCTCTGGCGCCTCTGTAAAATGCTGGACTTCTGTTTTCATTGCCTCCCTTGCTTTCTGCCATGTTTCAGACTGTAAAGCTTCTTTGTTCTGTTCGGAAATTTTATTTCCGATAACTCCTTTTGTTTCCATAGTTGCCCTCCTTTTCGTTAAAATCGAAAAACATATAAAAGTACTCTTTTTCCACTGTTTTTAACGTGGTTGCGGTTCCACCAAATAATCCCAACATCAATTCCTTTGTCCGGCGCATTTCCCAAATATCATGCATGAAGAGCGGTGTAATCCATACTTCCTGCCCTTCTGTATCCTGTGGAAACAACACATGCCCTGTCGGTGGATTTGTTAGGCTGTTCCCAATAATGATGTACCCGGGGCATCCAATGAGCGAAATCTGAATGTATGCCATCATTGCCACTACCCGGTCAATGTCCTGCCCTATAAATACTGCATTAGTCTGGTAATTGAGATTTGCCCTTCTCATTGCATTAGCAGCAGCTATAAGCGTCGCTCCAGCGCCAACACATGGGTCGCAAACAGATATATATCCTTTCCTTTCAACCTCGGCTTGCACTCCATCACCAAAATTCATTTCTGCCATCATCCGGCAGATATTATACGGTGTGAAAAACTGTCCGTGCCAATGGCTTCCAAGATTGAGGTTCATATACAGTTTCCCAAGAAAATCCTGATTCGGGTTTTCTTCCAGAGCCATCGTTATAATCCCCAACAACTGCGCCGGAATATCTACCCCGCCCAGAGCCTTGATCGACCTTTCATATTGCTCTTCACGTCTCTCATATGCCTCTTTCCGGCGGTCAACCGCATTGCATATACTGCAAGCCATCACCGTCATTAAATCTTCCCATATCTGCCATCCGCTCCGTGAGTATGTCAGCTGGTCGAATAGTTTCAGAAAGTCCTTCTCTTTTTCTCCCACTGTCCCAACATGTTTTATCCTTGCCACCCTTCCATCACCTCCTGACTCAGACGATAATTTAATTCTTTGCCCTGCAGCTGGATGATGTTCCTCCGGCACATTTCAATCAGCCTGCTCCCGATCGCCTCGTCAAATATCAAAAGGTCATTCAGTGATTTCTCGGTGCTGATGATGATTGGCATGTTATTCATGTAGCGGTAATTCACAATCTCATACATGATATTGACGTCCGTTTCGGTCAGCCTGCCTTTCAGCAAATCGTCTATGTACAGCACTCGTGCCGACGTATATTGATTCAGTTCCCGGTTATACACCTCCTCGTCAATGATATTCTGCTTAATCTTTGTTACGGCGTTCCGGTACGCCATATAGATTACAGCCACTCCACCGTTCATAAGCTCGCCGCAGATTGCCGTTCCAAGGTGCGTTTTCCCTGCCCCGACCTGTCCGTAGAACATTATGGAATTGTATCTTTCATGTTCCATTTGTACGAAATTCTCCACATACTTCATTGCTTTGCTCTTTGCGTTGGACAGCTGCGGATTGCTCCTTGTTTTGAAATTGCCAAAGGTCTTTTTCTGAAATTCCGCAGATATCCCACTTCGTTTCATCATTTCCCGTGCCTGACGGATTGCAAAGCATTCACATCTACAGGCAATTTCATATCCCTGCTCGTCCTTCCGGTATATAAATCCCGTATCCCTGCACTTCGGGCATTCGTACTGGACGGTGGGTGTGCCTGCTTGATCCTCTCAATCATTGATGCAAAGTCATCCATTCAAATCACCCCGGCTTTCAGATGCAAGACGGTTTAGGACATCCTGGCTGTATCCGCTCTCTGATTGCCTCTGCTGGTAAGAGCCATTATCAGCCGGTCTCCGATAACCTTTATCCTGTTCCCTTGTAAGCCATGAATTGACAAACCTTGTGATCCCACGCCTGGTTTTCCTCTTCGGTTTGTTTGACAGACACCAACCACGCATCACGTTGAACTGTTGCTTTACATCCACGTTTGGATAAAGACTTACGTATTCTGCGAATAATGCTTCCGTTGGTCTCCATTCCGACCCGTCATTGAGGATAAGCGCCGCAACATCTGCCTCCGGTTCGGAGTTCTGCCTGCCAGAGCTCCGAGCAAAAGTATTTATATTCTCTTTATCTCTATTCTCTATACTCTTATCTCTAATCTCTGGTGGAGTTTTGTCGGACATTTGTCCGCTATTTGTCATGTCATTTGTCGTGTCATTTGTCCCACTGTTATTTTCAAAAAGCCTTAATTTTTCGGCTTCTATGGATTTTCTGTAACTCCGTTTCCGGTCCGCTTCGCTAGAGCTCTGACCTATAAAATTTTGGATGTCAGTCATATAAATCGCTCCGTTATCCAAAATTTCAATAAAACCCATCTGCTCTAAAGTCTTAATTGCTTTCTCCACCGTCCCGACCTGATGGTTTGTTACGGCGGCAATCATATCTGGTGTATAGGGGATCATATCTCTATACATCAGACGGCCTTCTTGCCGGAGACTTCGCAGATACAGCTTCAAGAGGATATCACTATACAAGTACCCTTCTTTCATGGCCTGCAACAACTTCATATCATCGGAATCAAAAAACCCCTCTTTCAGCTTTAAATAGTAATACTTCTTGTTATCTGCCATCCGTTAGACCTCCTAATAAATTACCTTGCTGCCATTCTCCGTCTTCACTACATCCAAATTCTGAGGGAATCTGGCTTTCATTGTCGGATCATGGGTAATTGCCATAATCTTAATATTGCTATACCTGCTCTGGATGGTCTCCAGTGCATCACAGTATGCCTGTATTCCATCCCCATCCAAGAACGGGGGTTCATCAATAAAGAGCATCCCGAGCTGGATTCCGGCAGATGATGATTTGATTTCTGCTAATGCAAGGATAACGGACAGGGAAGACTTTACTTTTTCTCCACCGGATTTTGACAAATAAGGCAGTACCGATTTCCCATATTCCTCTATGAAAATATCCAGTGATACTTTTTCTTTCCCACTCTTCTGCAGCCTTTCCAGACGGAACTCCACTCCCATCTTGCCCCCGGTCATTTGTCCGAGTATGGTGTTGGAAGTGGCCGTTAGCTGCGGAATAATAGAACGGATAATCTGGTGTGGCACCCCGCTCTGGCTGAATGCTGTCTTTAATGTTTCATAGTCGAATGTTTCATCTGCGTATTCCATCTGTTTCTCCTGCAATGACGAAATCTCTTTTTTCAGCCTGGCAGCTTGATCCGCTTTCTGCTGTAACGCCCCAATCTCCATCTGTTTTTTCTTTACCAAAGCATTCAAATCCTCTACATCAGCATTCATTTTGGCAACAATCCCGGTCAGTTCTTCCATTCCGTTCATAGCAAGAAGTTCTTTATCCGCCTCCGCCTGTTTTTCCGCAATATCCGTATCGATATCCTTTAGTTCCCCTGTCAGTTCCAAGATACGGTTCTTCGCTGTGAGGTTTCTTTCTTCTGCCACAGGCAGTTGCTTTTCCTTTTCAATCCATGGTTCAAGAATCATAATGGAACTCAGCACTTTTGCATGTTCTTCAAATACTTTGGCATATCGGTCACGCTCCTGCTCTGCCACTATACCCTCTGCTTTGGCCTCAGCAAGTCTCTTTTCCGCTTCGAGTATATTTGACTGCAAATGCTTTATATCAGCATCTAAGAGGGCAATTTTGCCTTCACGCTGCTTAATAGCCTCAAGCTGTGACACATATGGAAGAAGTGCCGCACATTCTTTCTGCAGGGCGGAAAGCGCTTCTGCGTCAAATTCTATTGCATTCATTGCAGACAATTTTTCCTCAACTGCCAGTTTGGATTTTGCAAGCTCTGTCTCACGTCTGGCCGCAATATCCGCATAGATACTATCAAATGCTGCCAATTCCTCTTTTGCAGTGGTAGCATCCTGCAAAAACTTACAGTGTGCATGATCAATATCAACACATCCTGATTCATGGAGGATTTCCACTTTCTTTTCCAGCACCCTTTTCTGGTTGTCTGCAGACTGCTTCTCTGTATCAAACTTCCTTGTTATTTCATCATGATGAAATACTGCCGCAGCATGTTCTGTCTTTGCTTTCTGATATGCGACTGCTTTTTCCTGCATTTCATCCAGTTCCGTCTTCTTCCGGGTGTATAACTCTGCTTTCTCTTTGACAACTGAATCCTGATCCGTTGGCTGTGCCAATGACAGCTCTCTCTCTTTCTGCTCTATCCTTGCTTTATATGCGTCAATGGTTTCCTGCTCTGTTACCGCCTGTTTTGCAAGATTCTCCGCTTCCCGCTTTTTGGAAGAATAGAGTGCCGATTCCCCTGCCAGTTCCAATTCCCGTTTCAACAGAGACTTATGTTCAGCAGCCTTTTCTTCAATTTCTGCCCTGCCATCAAGAATCACTGCACTGCTGTCAACAATCGCCTGCTGAGCAGCTCTGCTTTGCTCTGCTGCTGTCTTTTTGCTCTGCAGGGCAGCAATAGATGCCAGCAGCTTTTCCCGCCTTTCTGCGGCTTCCTGTTGGTTTGTGAGATACATCTTCTGCCGGTCCCTCACCACAATCTTCGACTGCAGACTACTCTCATGCCCTGCCAGCTCTGTCCTTTGCACTTCGAGTTCTTCATCAGGCTTTCCCAGTTCAGCAACCGTTCTACTATGGACCTCAATCTCCTTCTTCAATTCCCGGACTTTTGCACCGTTTGCTTTTGCTTTATCCAAAGCGGTTTTCTCCATGATTTGGTACACCCCTAATCCAAGGAGCGTGCCGAGCACTTCCACACGTTCCTCCGGCTTTGCCTGCAAGAATAAACCATACTGGTCCTGCATGATAAGGGCGCATGATTTGAATGTGAAACTATCCATGCCAAGAATGTTCAATATCTCCTGCTGGGTATCGTTGTATCGTTCTTTGGAGCAGTCTTTCCATTCTCCATCTACAAATTCCGCAATGTTCAAAGTACCCTTTCCGGAACGTGCCCTTGTCCTTGTTACCCGGTATTTCTTTTCGCCTATACGGAATGTGAACATGATTGAGCCGGAACGTGCCTTTTCATCATTCCTGAGCCATGGAGATTTCCCAGTATCGTCTCTAATCGTCCCCTCCCTCGGCTCCTCAAAAAGACAATCAATGATGGCATCCATAAACAGGCTGCTCTTTCCGGCTCCATTCTGCCCATTGATAGTACAGAATGTGATATCCTCAAAATTGAACGTTTCTTCCTCATAATTGCGGTAGTTCTTAACCGCAATCTCTACCGGCTCAAATGCACCAATACCTGTAGATGCGGTCATGCTTGCCTCTGCCGCTGCGATAATGGGCCTTGCTTTCAGAACCAGTTCCTGCACCTTTTCCGGCTCTGCCTGTTTTTCTTCCAGATATTTTATAAGGTTCTTTTCCGGATCCGTTGTTTTGGCAAGCTCAGTCCGGTTAGCAAATTCGTCAATCCGGTCCGGAAGATTTTCCCAGAGCATGAACGCCCCATCCTCAAGCAGGGTTCTTTCCACCAGTGCCTCATTCATCTTATAGGCCTTTGCATTTTCCCCGGAGCAGCTGTAATGGATGCGGACGATCTTATCCTGCACCGCTCCATTATATCTCCAGTAGTTGCATGCCACTTCGTCAATATGCCCAAGGTTGATTGCTGTAATGTCAGTATCCGTAAAGTTAAATGTAATAAACTCCCGGATCGGTGTCTTATAAAACCTGCTGTTCCATCCGCCAAACGGCATATCCGTATGTATCCAGAACCCTCTTTCCTGCCCTTCGTCATTAAAATTCATGGCATTGATCGCACCAGAATAGTACCAGTCCTGCGACAATATCCTCTGCGGTCTGTGGATATGCCCCAGAGCTGCCAGATCATACCCCGCCGCCATCAATTCCTCCTGCGGAATTATCGGCTCGAACTGTGTCAGCATCATTGTCTGTCCACTCTCCGTGTTGCATCCCGGAACAGTATAATGTGCCATGAGGATACTTTTTTTTGCCGGATCGCACTGCGCTTTCATGCCTAGGACAATATTGGAAAGTTCCTTTGTAAATACTTCGTTTTCCTTATCGCTGGAAAGCCCCGGGAACTTCGCCCTGTAATTTCCCCTGTCAAATCCCGGCAGCACTGCAATATCCACATCATCGAAGGAAATTACCCGCGGAGTAATCACAACATGCACATTCCGGCAGTCTGCAAACATTTCAGAGAGGACATTGAACGGTCCTAATCCGTCATGATTCGGTGTGCCACGCATAACAACTACCTGCTTCGATACCGCTGCCAGTTCCCGGATGTAGTGAATTGCTGTGATAATTTCCTCACAGCACCTGTCGGACCACAGGCGGCCGACATGGAACACATCACCAGAAATAAGCGAGTAGTCCGGCTGCTCCTCCCTTGCCACCCTTACCAGTTCATCAAGGCATCTCTTTGTATCTTCTGTCCGGAGATTTACCCCATCTTTGACCGGGCTCCGGAATGTCCCAAGATGCCAGTCTGCCGTTTGCAAAATTTTCATTATCGTTTTCCCCCTTTCACAATTTTCTGGCATTTATAACAAAGCGGCCTGTCGTAATGGTCCATGGAATAGTCCCAGACCTTTTCGGCAATTGGATTTCCGCATTTGTCGCAATAAAAATCATTCCTCACCTGCCCCGGCTGCGGTTCATCTATCGTAGTTTCTCCACCGGCCTCTTCATACTGGGTATAGGTTCCATCCACATACTGGTCAAAATTTTCCCCATCTGCCGCTTCAACAGCGGCATTCTCCGGCACCTTACTCTCAATCTGCTGTACACTTGGTGTCGTTCCAAACAGATTGCCGGATGACTGGAACATATTTTCTATCGCTACACTTTTAACATCCTTGTTGTTAAGGTTTGGAACCAGATATGCTACCACAAACGGTTTCTTCAGTTCTTCCAAAGTATACGTGCCCTTTATATGAAGTGCAGTACGTATGGCACCATTCAAAGCCTTAGCCTCACAGATCTGTGGCAAATGTTTCAAAAACTCTGCCTTCTGTTTATTTGTCATGCCCGGTGTGACATTATCCACAATAATCTCATGTGTATCCTCCACTGTGATATCCTTGCCTGTCAGCTGGGGAACGCAAATTGTCACATGGTATGCCACGTCACGGTTCTTACAGTTGCCGCATTGAACAACTTTTCCACTGTGCTGGTTGACAGCTACGCATTTCTGGCAGGTGGTAGGAATGACATGCTGTGAAGAAATCATTGTAATACCGGCACCATCCGCCAGTTTCTTCAATCCATTTTTAGTTATTGCATAAAGATTCGGGGTTGCAGGGTGTCTCCTGTTTTGATCGTCAAACCATTCCTTCTTTGCGTGCTGCTGGATATACACATCCCCCTTTGCAGGATCCGTTTCCAGACGTATCGCCTGAACGACTGGCGCTTTGATATCCGGTATCTCTACCATTACATCCGTGTTTCCTATCAGATTGTATTTTTCTGCCGGATATTGTTGAGAAATAGATAATTCATTCATAAATTTTTACCTCCATATTGTATTTTTTACTTGATTTATAAAGCAGGAACTGCTACAATATGGTTATCCATAGGGGCGCTCTGGTTTTTTACCGAGTGCTCTTTTTCCATATCATGCAGTGTGCTGCACAAATCCATAGTGAACTCTGATAAAGCAAGGCTTCTGACATATTCCTCTGTCAGCTTCACAAGATACCAGTGCTGCAATACCACCGCCCGGTGATCCCGATTGTATATGTACTCCTGCTTTTTTCTGGCATATCCCAATGCCTTATTGAACTGTCCATCTGTTATCATGCATCTGAGAAGTTCCTCTACTTCTCTTTTTTTTACAATTTCGCCCATATTCCAAATCCTCCAATGTGTCAAATAAATAATTGATTACTTTCCATGCCATCCAGCAGACTATAAGTACCAGGCAGTATTCCCCGCCTGCCGCCTCATATTCCCTTTCGAGATATGCAGCACGGACAGCCCATCTTCCGACAGCAGATGTTACTGTCAGTGTATACGCAGCCGCTGCCAGATTTCTTATAATCTTCCTTCTAATCACCGCTCTCCTCCCTGTCTGTATAAAAATAATGGTTTCCATGCCGGAAGAGAAACTGCAGGTTATCCTCATGCCATGTGGATGCGCTCTTGCTTTCAAAATACAGCGCCCCCCTGCTTTCATCCCATCCATGCTCCGCAATCATATCAAGGGCTCTCTGGCAGTCCTTATTCGGTTCTACCCTGTCGAACCGCCCATTTGCTATCGGACTGAACTGCCTCTCCTGATAGATCACTTTCTTTATGGAATCCGGAAATTCCCTGCTTTTGACACGGTTCAACACCACCCTCATAACAAGAGCCTTTCCCTCCGTGTCCTCATCCTCTGCCTCTGCCATAGCTATTTTCTTGAGCAAATAGGCATTTTTATCACTGAACATATATGGCTTCTTTGTCGGTTTTGGTATTGGCGGAATCCCTGTCGGCAGAACTCCCATTTCTGTCGGCTGTGGCAACGGCGTAACCTCTGCCACCGGTTCCTTTTCCGGCACAGCGTCCATCGGATACAAAAATGCTGCCAGTGAAATCAGAAACAGCCCTGCAGCACCGCCTGCACTAATAAGCAGTTTTTTCATAATCCACAACCTCCCTGTTATTTAGTGAAAACGATAACTGCCTGGTTTTGGGTGTTATGCTTGTAACACTCTCAAAAAACCTTTCCCGCTTTTCCCTTTCCATCACACAATCACATGGTTCACCTGGATCTAAGTTTGCACCACAATTCGGGCAAGTATTGTAATATGACATCTTAAAATCTCCCCTCCTTACCACCACTCTAGTTCCCCACTACTTTTCTCATGATAATGCCACCATTTTCCACTTTCATACATAATGCAAATATTTCCTAATGTGTCATTCCATACATTTTTAATATCACCATCACCCCAATTTTCGACAACATCTTTATGTATTTGGAAATATTTTTCCGCTAACTTTCGCATAGCTCCTCCCTTCTGTCATTTTCTTCTAATACTTTGTTAATATCTTCAATAGGCAGTTTTGACATTTCAGAAAACAGGTATTTGTTTGCCTTTCCAGCAGGGAAAGCCATTCCCCCATCTTCCTTTACCTTTTTGTTGATATCCTTAATATAATTGCTTGCTTTAGATTGCTTGCATCCAAACAATTGCATTACATCTGCAATCTCTACATATACTCTGGTCGATACCCCTATCACTCCCGGTGCTTCTGCCAATGCACTCATTTTTTCCTTCCCCCTTTTCCTCTAAAATCTTCGTCTGTCAGTTTCCTGCCACATTCCGGGCAGAAATAAACCCTGTCCTCGTCACTGATATTGCTTATCACTCCGCCCCTGAGACCTAACGTCCATTCGCCCCCGCACTGATTGATAATCAATGTGCTGAAATCAAAATCTGCATCACACAAGCGGCATCGTTTTAACGAACGTTCAAAATGCCCTCTGGTGGAATAATCCCATTCAACAGTTCCGTCTTCATATTGGGTTACTCCATGCGCCTTAAAGGTCCATCTGCTGACAGTGTTCTGCATTATTGCGTCCCCGTCAAAGCCTTGGATACAAAGGAACTCCCCGCCGCCTTTGTTCCGGTATACCGTTCCCTGTTCGGGCGTAATTCTTTTTCCCTGCATATACGTCACTTCTCCTTTGATAAATCCTGTTTTACCAGTTGTTCCAATAATACCGTCAGCTTTTTAAGCTGCATATTCACATATTTTTCTTTATCCATAATTTCATGTTCTGTGCAATCTGTTCCAGTTCTTCTAAGTTTCGGAGAACCTTTTCCATATCTTCCTTTTCAGATTCATCAATCACTCCATCCTCCGTAATGTCAAGCAGTAGTTCCCTGGTTTCTCCCAACTTCCGAATTGCCGATAGTGTCCTGACTGTAATCCGGTCAAGGTCCGCTATCTCTGCTTTAGGAATATCCTCGCCAAGGGGACATATGGTCTTGCAAAAATAATTTCTCAGCTCCGGGGCGTTATACAAATCTGCCATAAGATGTATTTCCTCTGGATACGGATTGGCTATTCCGCTTTCAATTCTGTAAAGCCTGCCTCTGTCGATTGACATTATATCCGCTGCCCCTTCCCGGCTACTTAACTGCTCGTTGTGCTTTGCTGCCTCGCAACGTGCTTTGTAAAATACGTTGGATCTGGTGTTTGCTGTCAAGTTTGACATTTTGCTTTTCACCTCCATGGACTATATTTATTTAATAGAAGGTTCTTTGACCTGCAGTGCCTTGTTAATCTTTTCAACCGTTTCATTAGGTGCAATGATTCTTCCATTGATAATGGCTGACACATATGTATGGGACAACCCCACTGTTCTTGATAAATCTTTCAAGCTCATATCCATAAGTGTCATCTGTACCTTACACTGTTTGCCCCAAGGTGTTATTGTTTTGCCCATGTAGTTCCTCCTTTCAAATTTTTCACTTTAACAAGTTGCAATAATATGTTAAAATAGTGTTTGTAAGTTCCAATGAAAGCGAGGTGGTTTCTTGAAAAAACTCATAAAAAAGTTTTTGGGAAGCCCCGTTCCCTGTGATGGGTTTCCAGCCGATGATGTAGGTATGCTGGTATAATTCGCCTCTTAATACCCCATGGCATCTGCTGATTGGGCTAAAACTTACAGGCAGAACCACAACTGCTAAAGTGATGCCGTCTGTTGCTATAGTCCTACTTGCTTTATGGACAACTATGCCAAAATCAGGCTATTAAGAGCCGGAACGATTTATGGGCATACATATACAGATACAGGGTAAACAAATGTGGGAGCGGCTCTGTCTGGCAGAAGCAAGCTACCAGACTGGCTTCTCAAAATATCCTTTCCCCGACCGCCATCGGTGATTGGTTATTATTGCAACTTGTAGTTTTATGTATTTATAATAATTCAATAAATCGCACTTGTCAAGTATTTTTGTGCATTTTATTGAACTTTCCCCAGGGAGGTGTTCAATGTTTTTTTATGAGCAATTAGAAAAGTTATGCCAAAAAGAGGGTATAAAGCCCAGCACATTAGTCGAATCGTTGGGTATGAGCAAAGGAACAATGTCAAATTGGAAAAGAGGCGGTACTCCGAATGCCGAAGCAGTAGTGCGAATTGCTGAACATTTTGGCGTTACAACAGATTATCTTCTTTTAGGTCACGATTCTAATGAAGAAAGCGAAGATGAACTTATTTATGTATCTGAATTTGATAAAAAGTTAATAGAAACTTACCGCAATTATAAAAAATCTAGTTTTTCTGAGCAGATTATGGAAACGCTAACAAACTTTTTTCCTGAAATAACATCATCTAAGTTTAATGCCTTTTCTACACTCTCAAAAGAAGAACGAGAAGCGCTAAATCGGTTTAACAGATTGGAACCCGATCAGCAAATAAAAGCCCAGTCATACATGATTGAATTATATGAAAAACAAGAAGAAAACAAAGGCTGGATTGAAAAAAATTCAGATTGGACTGACAACAGTGACGATTCCGTTGCAGCAGATGAGTCATTGAAAAAGACAGGAACAACAAACTCAGCAAAATAATAAGCCTCGAATGGTACCGAGGCCAGAAAGGGAAATAGCACGAAAAGGAGAAGGACTTTTATGGATAATAAAAATGTAAAACCAAAATCTGGTATATTCAAAAATATAGTCGCAGGTGTAGCGTTAATTTTGGGGAGCCTTATTTTAATAGGAATTATTTACTCATTTGATGATGCAAGAAAGGAAAAGAAAGATGATACTCAAATCATACACCAATCAGCATCCCCTTCCCAATCAAAAGAAAGTAACACAATCAAAACTGAGACACCAACCAAAACTGCAATTCCTTTAGATGCTAAGACTATAGATAAATTCCAAGGAGAATGGGAAGGTGAGTATGAAAATGTCATTATATCTGGCCCTGACGTAAACTTTATACATTATGATATTGCTGATGAAACTCTTGTTAGTAATATACATACTTTTCATTTTGAACACGATGAAAACGGAAAGCTCATCGTCTGCAATCCATCTTCCCAGCCACGTTATGTTCTTTCAATAACCAAGAAGGGACAGTTAATTTGCAAATCCATAGACGAAGATGAAGAAAAAAAAATATATAATTATAAAAGTGATAATACGGAACTTCCAGAAATAAAACTTGATCCGAAAATTGGAATGACTAAAGATGAGGTGTTAAATTCTACATGGGGCTATCCCCAAAAGAAAAACACCACAGAAACTCTTAAAGGCACTCGTGAACAGTGGGTATATGAAAAAGGTTATATTTACTTATTCAACGGAATAGTAACCTCTATACAAAAACGATAAAACTACATATAAGAGCATTAATAAAATGCATTTTCATTTTTGTTCTTATTTTTTACCATAAAAGTACAAGGAGACTATTCAATGCCAGCCTACAAATACTCCCTTAGTCCATCGTCAAATAACAAAAAACATATCAAGAAAGGAAAAAAAGAACTATGGAAGATAAAGAAAACGCATACATAAGCACGGATAAAACCATTACTCCCCTAAATAGCGAAATTGATTTTGACAACCTGATACGAACTGTCCATAAGCAGCTTGAAAGCAATAAATATGAAATTTGCAGACAGGGAGCGCACTTTACCAACAAAGAACTGGAAACTCTGGATATATATGTCCGGGCATCAGAAGAAGTTACCAGATGTATGCTACAGGAATATCATAAGAGACTGACGCAATTACTCATTGATTCCATACTTTAAATTAAAATTCCTTTTCATTATTGCAAGCTGCTCAGTACGTCTTTCTGTTTCCTGTTGCTCTATTTGGAAGAGACGTTCTTCAACAGCCCTTTCTATGTAAGCATCCAAAGCAGTGATTAAGTTTTCCCGAATCGCCTTTGTAGTTTCTTCCATAATAATTTCCCCTTTAGTTTTTTCTCTATTATAAAGACTACAGTGCGATTTTGCAACAATAAAATTGAATGGAGGTGACACAAGTGCCAGTTTACAAATACACTCTAAAAAGTGGTAAAACCATGTGGTATGCTGCCTTCAACTATACGGACTGGACCGGGCAGAGCAGGCATACCTGTAAAAGAGGATTCAAAACACAGAGGGAGGCAAAGGAGTATGAACGGTCGTTTCTGGATCAGGAGAAGAATACCAGCGACATACTCTTTTCCTCCCTTGTAGAAAATTATCTGGAAGACATGGAACAGCGTTTGAAACCTACCACAATGGAGAATAAGCGGTTTATCATCGAAGGCAAGCTGCTCCCATACTTCGGCAGGCTGAAGGTATGCGATATTGATACCATTAAAATCCGGAAATGGCAGAATGAATTGATTTCATACCGGGACAAGAATGGAAAACCATTCTCCCAGACATATCTAAAAACGGTCAACAACCAGCTTTCAGCACTGATGAATTATGCTGTGTCCCATTACCGCCTTGCATTCAATCCCTGCAAGGCCGCCGGCAGCATGGGGAAAAGCAAAGCAGATGAAATGCACATCTGGACGCAGGAACAATATGAACGATTCTCCGGCGCCATCCAGAAATCATCCGTAAAACTGGCTTTTGATATGCTGTTTTATACCGGGATGCGGTCCGGGGAGCTGCTGGCACTCACTCCTGCAGACATTCTTCCCTCTAAGCGGGTGGATATCAACAAGAATTATGCAAAAGTAAAGGGGGAGGAACTGTTTCTGGAACCAAAGACGCCCAAAGCAAAGCGGTGTATCTCCATTCCGGATTTTCTGTATGATGATATCCATGAGTATATATCAAAGCTCTACGGGATTGGAAATGGAGACCGAATCTTCTATTTTACAAAATCCGCTCTGGAAAAGGAAATAAAGCGGGCATCCGAAAAGGCAGGGCTGACACCGATCCGAGTACACGACCTGCGGCACAGCCACGCAAGTATGCTGATAGAGCTCGGCTTTACCCCATTGGAGATAGCTGACC
>CANRWA010000007.1 GCA_947643415.1 uncultured Clostridia bacterium
CGCCATATATGATGGGGAAGGGGAAAACACAGTCCGATTCGGGGAAGGGATCCGCCTGGAAGACCTGGTTGCAAGGAGGGAAGAATCGTATGATGTGTCCCTTGGCATCCGTGGCACGGGGGACAAAGTGGTGCTGAAGGATTTCTTCAGGAGCCCATCATACCAGCAGTATACCTTTGAGTTTGCGGATGGGACAAGGACAAAGGCGGTGTCACCAGAAAGCATCCTGAACATAATGGAAGGAACGGAAGGAGCTGACAGCCTGTCAGCACTGTTCGACATGGACAGCAGGCTAAATGGAGGTGAAGGAGATGACAGGTTGTATGGAAGGGAAGGAAATGACATCCTGAACGGCGGCAGTGGAGATGATTACCTGAACGGTGGAACGGGAAGCGACATTTACATTTATAATAAAGGAGATGGACATGATACAATTTATGACTATAGTTCAGATTTAAGTGAGAAGGATGAAATGCATTTTGGCGAAGAAATCAAAGCAGAAGATATATGCATATCCAATTCTAATGGGGATTTACTGTTGCAAATCAATGATTCTGACAGTATTAGAATACAGAATTATTTTAACAGTAGTGCCAACAAGATAGAAAAATTTGTTTTTACAGAAGGCGATATACTAACTTCTGAGCAGATAGATAAGGGATTTTCTTCTATTGATGGAGATATTACAATGTATGATATACTTATTCAGACTCTTGCCTCTTACGATGATAGTAATGGAATAGAAGAAATGGAGCTAGAATTATCTAATAATAAGATAATAAATGAGAGTGCTTTGATGTTTGTGTCATCACACTAAAAATTCGAAGTTAAAGTTAGTAATACAATAGTGACAAAAAATCACTTGAAAATCACATTTTTTTGTTAATTCTATTGAAAAATAAAAAAAGTTGTATTATAATAATATAAAAATGTCCTATAGAGCGGTATGGACAAATCTGTTATACGGGAAGTAGGGCAAAAAAATTAAAAGGAGTGAATCAGTATGAGAAAGAAGATTCAGAAGTATCTGGCTGGCGAGAGAGAGGGCTTCTCCCTTGTCGAGCTGATTATCGTAATTGCTATTATGGCAATTCTGATTGGCGTTGTAACATTGGCGGTACTGCCAAACATTGCGAAATCCAAGGAGAGTAAAGATATTACGGCTTTGGATTCCCTGTTGAGTGCAGTGAACTCCGCAGTGGCATCCCAGCAGGTTTCCACCGACGGCAGCTTTGACCTGACAATTGCAGGTGGTGAGGCAACATTTCCTACTGCAGGATCAAGTAAGGTTGCAGACGAAGTTAAGAAACTGATGGGAAAAGAAAAGATCGTTTTGTCTTCTTCAAAAGCTACTGGTACTGATGCGAAGTCAATTAAATGCAGTTGGACTTTCGGTACTGGTGCTAGTAGTACAATTGCAATTAAGGTTGCAATCGTAGATGGCTCAGGTGCTACGATAGAAGGCGAATATATGGGAAAGTTTGAAACGACCAATTAACTGAATCTTTCAAAGGAAGCACATAAGGAGAGGAACCCGCCATGGCATTGGAACATTGCATTCTCTACATAGTAGTATTCTTATATGGCATTATCATCGGAAGCTTTCTGAATGTCTGCATATACCGGATACCAAAGAGGGAAAGTATTGTCACGGTGGGTTCCCATTGTGTGTGTTGTAACCACAGATTGCGCTGGTACGACCTGTTTCCGCTTTTTAGCTGGCTGTTCCTAAAAGGGAAATGCCGTTACTGTGGGGCGGGGATTTCTCTCCAGTACCCGGCTGTAGAGGCAGTGAATGGAATTCTTTATCTGGTGGTCTTTTATGTAAATGGGTGGAATACAGATAGTGTGTTGTATTGTGTTATGGTATCGGTTCTGCTTGTCATCAGCGTGATTGATTACCGGACGATGTTGATTCCTGTGGGGGCAGAGATTATTCTGCTGGCTGTAGGGGGAGTGCATCTTTTGTTACACTTGAATGACTGGCTTTATTATGTGGCAGGCTTTGTATTTGCAGGCCTTTTTCTGCTATTATGCGCTCTGTTGTTCCGCGGAGCGACAGGTAAGAGCGGATTGGGGCTGGGTGATGTGGAACTGATGGCGTGTGCAGGACTTTGCATCGGCTGGGGGCATGCCCTGTTTGCTATTGCCATTGGCTCGGTGCTGGGGGCGGTGATCCAGGGGATACGGATGGGTATTACGAAGGAGAAAGGGAAATTTCCTTTTGGTCCATATCTTTCTCTCGGTGTATGGATTGCCCTTCTCTGGGGAAGCCAGATTTATGAGTGGTATGTGCGGCAGTTCTTGTCTCTGTAACAGGAAGAGGAAGGTATCTTGATATTGCATCTTTTTTAGAGTATTTGTTTCTGGTTGTATAAAGGGATCAGATATTGTAAAAAAGATGAAATAATACACATGCATAAGGGAGGACAAAAGAATGGCAAAAAAGGTTGTTGTGGTCCGTGTCGGAGCCAAAACTACCCATATTGTGCATATGGAATATATGACAAATAATCCTACGATATATGGATGTATACGGATACCCACGCCAGAGGGTGCCTGTGATGATGGAATGATCCGTGATGCAGTAGAAGTGGGGCAGCGTCTTAAGAAAGCATGCAAAGATAAGGGGATACATACCACGGATGTGATCTTTACCGTAGAGTCATCGAAGATTGCCAACCGTGAGACGACGATACCCTATGTGGCAAAGGCGAAGGTGCGTCAGAATGTAATGGCAAAAGTGCCGGATCTTTTTCCCGTAGATTCGGAACGCTATGTGTTTTCTTATGTAATGCAGGGCAAGGAATACGAGAACGACAATATTGAACAGGGAGAACTTGGCAGTAAAGTACAGGATGTCCATATCTTTGCGGCTCCTGCTGAACTTGTGGATTCCTATTATGCGCTGGCAGAAGCGGCAGGATTCCATGTGGAAGCAGTCGAGGCAGACGGAAATAGTGTGTTCCAGATGATGCGCCGCCAGGTGAAGGAAGGCATTACTATGTCGATTCAGATTAACCGGCATTCTACACTTGTAAATATTATTGATGGGCAAAAAATGTATCTGCAAAGGGTGATTCCCTATGGAGTGAATGTATTCACAGAAGTGATGACACAGGAAGAGGCATTTGAGACTGCCAGTGAAGAAGAAGCATATGGGCTTCTGGCGACGAAAAAAGTGCTTCTGGATTCGATGAATACAGAAGTGTCCGAGGATGATTTTTCTTTGGTGAAGCGCAGAGAGGTGACAGATAATGCAGAATACCTGATTAGCAACATTGTACGTGTTATGGAATATTATAATTCTAAATACAAAGAGAAACCGATTAACCGTATTTTCTGTATCGGACAGGGGTGCAGTGTAGCGGGGCTGCCCGAACTGCTTACCAATGAACTGGGAGTGCTGGTTTCGATACCGACAGAGCTGCATGGTGTCCGGTTCAACCATAAAGTGGCGGTAAACAGTACGATCCTACAGTATGTAAATTGTTTTGGGTCGGTATTTTCTCCGGTACGTCTTATGCCCCGTGCGTTGGAACTGAAGGAGGCAAATAAAGGAACTCTTGTGGGAAGTGTATTGATCTTTGCCTCCCTTATTCTGGCCAGCGCTGTCTTGGCAGCATTTTCATTCCTGCAGGTTCATCTGGCGGCAGAGGAACGGGATGCGCTTCAGGCACGGGTGCAGGCGATGGAACCGATTGAGAAAGAATATAATAACCTGGTGAAGATAGAGAAAAACTACGTCCTAAAAGAACTGCTTCGTTTTTATGTGGAACGGAATAATAATACATTCCACAAAACAATGAATGTGCTCTCGGATATGCTGCCGAAATCTTTCCGGATTGAGAGTATCCAGTCCGATGACCAGAAGGTGACGATTAGTGCCAGGTCACAGGATAAGCTGTCTTCCCTGTCGGCGCTGCAGATCCAGATGAATAAGATAGCGGGTGTAAAAAACACCAAGATAGACAGTATTTCAGAGAATAAGGAACAGGGAACGAGCCGGCGTACTTATACTTATGTACTGACCTTTGAATATGTACAGTTATGGGAATCAGGCGCTGAAGATACAGCAGAACTGCAGGCGGTTCTGGGAAACAAGGAAGGAGGCCAGTGATATGTCGTTAATACAGAAGAAAGTTGTTTTAATTGCATCTGGGATCCTGATCCTTGCAGTCACTTTTTTCTTGGTGTTCCAGAAAAACCAGGATACAGTATATCAATTGGAAAGCGAATCGAGAAATTTCCAGAACCGTGTGAATCATTTGAATAATCTGCAGAGATATGTAAATGAGGTGGGCAGGTCAGCCCAGTCGAAGAAGATGGAGACAGATATTTTTACAGGAGAATTTCTTTCACGGGTTCCACAGCAGAAAGTCATCTATAACCTGTACCTGATGATGAAGAAAAGTAAGATACGTATCACGTCCATTACACCAGGGGATCCAGAGACATTCTTTCAGGAGGGTAAGTTCATCACGCCGGACCAGCAGGCAGCAGCAAGCGGTGCGGCGGCAGAGCTGAACCCTGAAAAAAAAGTCAGCCTGGATCAGATGGTAGGCAAATCTTCTGTCTATGAGATACAGGTGACAGGGACACTGGCACAGATCATGAAGGCGATTGACTGGGTGAATGCAAGCAAAGAGCATATGACGATATGGAATATTAATCTGTCTTATGATACGAGCAGCGGAAAACTCAGTGGGAATATCAGGATGGCGTTTAACGAACTAAACGGGAATGGAAGAGCCTATCAAGAGCCAGATGTCTCAGATATTCCGATTAGTGCGGGGGATATCCGTAAGATATTTGGTGTATCCAAATAAAGTTTGGGAAAGGAGTGTGGCAGGATGAGAGAGAATGGCAGCAGTGGAAGGAAAAAGAGATCTTCTATGCAGGAAGGGTTTTCTCTGATTGAGGTGATCATTGCAGTGGCATTGCTGGCATTTATGGCGCTGCCGATCTTTGCTTATTTTACAAATGCGGCAGTGACGACATCCCGTGGCAAAAATGAGCAGAAGGCATCGATGGCGGCAGAGTCCGTCGCAGAAGAGCTGAATGCGTTTGACACACTAGAGCAGATGGAGGAATATCTGAAAGATAAATCCACTGCCGATCCGGACTGGACGATTAACCGGGCTGAAAGTACGACGGGGGAGCCAGGAAAAGATAGTGTGACTACAATAACAAAGAAAAACATAATGGTGGATAATTCCCCTTATAATGCAAAGGTGACACTGCAATACGATTATCCGCTGTCGACAGCAAATCCGGCGTATACGAATCCGAATGAGAAGAAGATGCCGGATCTGAAAGAAGTATACGCCAGCGATAATGCCGTGATCAGGGAATCTGACCAGTTGGACCGTGCAGTCAGCCATTTTCTGATGGCGAATCCCGATAAAACCTCCACAGGCATCATTGACCATCTGGAGAGGGAACTGCATCTGGATATAATGGAGAACGATGGGGTTTATACGGTGACAGGTTCCTATCATTATATATATAACGGAACAGATGTTTATGATTCAGTGGTGACGAGAACCAAAGTAAGGGATCTCGCCAATGTGTATTTCTTCTATCGGCGGACACATTATGAGTCAGGCGGTAGTGTCACTGTCCAAAATAACCAGGAGAGGGTTTATGTGACGGTGGATACAGATGATTCGGATAAAATGCCATTGGGTGAATATATGAAAAAGGTGCATATTTCTTTTATCTGTCAGAAAGAGAATGGAGAGAGTGATATTGCTACTTCACATAAACTGGAGTTCCATGGGACGGCGAATGGAAGCGGACCTGCGGCAGAGGCATTTTACCATACGAATGTGAATGCGGTTACACCGCCATCGAATTATAAGAAGGAGCTTGTTACTTCCAGTGCAAAAGGGCGGATTGCGAAGGTTGTTGTAGATGTGTATTCTCCGGAAGATTCTTCCATGTCAAACAGCCTTGCCCATCTGGAGTCTTCGAAAGGAGAATGAGGATGAAATTTACATGGTTTCGTAAGAAAAAATTTAATCACCGGAGGGAAGGGTCGTCGCTGGTATCTGTTGTTATCGGTGTTCTTTTTCTGGCGGCAATTGGTTCGACGATACTGACTGTGGCGACAAGGTATGTGGTTTCTGTCTACACCTCAAAGACTTCTTCCAGTAATTTTTATGAGACAGAGGGGATACTGACAGAGGTCCGCACCGGGCTGATCGAATATGCAGCAGAGGCGAGCAAGGTTTCTTATGAATATGTTCTGGAACATTATATGGAGAAAGACCGGAATGCTAAGATGCGGTATTCGGAGCGGTTTATAAACCAGTTGGTACTGAAACTGACAGACAAGGCGTCCTTTGATGTGGCATCAGAGGTCAATGAAACCAATCCAAGCAAATCATACCAGGCAGAGAATGGGGCCTCCAGGGAAAAGATCAGTGTACTGACCCAGGTACCAGCGGCAGTGAAGACAGACCTTTCCACGAAAGAGGATTATTATGATTTTGATATCCAGTATGACAAGGAAAAGGGATATTCACTGATCCTGCGGAACCTGAATATCGACTATACAAATGATGCACATTACCGTTCACAGATTACGACAGATGTCGTGTTCAATACACCAGATTATAAGTTTGATGGCGACAGTACTTTTAATGAATTAAAAAATTATCTGGTGATATCAGATGGTATATTAAAGAGAGAGGGAACTACTTCTTCCGGTAAAACTTCTTTTACTGGTAATATTTATACCGGGGGGGCTGAGTCGAAGACTTCGACAGACAAACCAGATGCAGGGATCTCTGTTGAGAATGGGATGAAAGTGGATTTTAATGCTGACAGGATCATTACCAGAGGGAGTTTTGATGTCTATAATGGTTCTGAGGTTATGCTGAACGGGGACTCAGGGACAACGAATTCCGTTGCCGGGGATCTGTGGGTTCAGAATATCCGGCTAAAAAACCGTGATAAGGAAAGCTATAAGGGAAAAACGTCATTTAAAATGTTCGAAAATGCTTATGTGTCCAATGACCTGGATATTGAGGATGACAATGCCAGTGTCTATCTTGCGGGCACATATTATGGATATAGTTACAATGAAAAGAACGAATCGTCTGAGGCGGCAACGAATGCGGAGTACAGCAGCGCCGTACTGGTAAACGGACTGAATACCAGCCTGTATACAAACTGGGATCCATCCCAGGACAATAATCCGTCCCCTTCCATTCCGACACTGGATAAGCTGGTACTTGCAGGGCATACCTTTGTGGAGCGGAAGACAGGGGATGTGGCGGGAAATGATGATATTATCATGGGTGAATCCATTGCTGCAAAGAGTGACCAGATTGCTTACCTGGTTCCGGATGATTATATTACAGGAGTGGAACACAATCCTGTGCTGCAGACAGATTACCAGAATAAGGGTGCATTTCTGGCAAATGTGAAAACGGCTCTTAATAACAGCCCGCTCAAAGAATATCTGAATACATCACAGCCTTATATTGAAAACCATATCCAGGCAGGAGATGTAGATCTTATGTACCTGTTCCTGAATTTTAAGAGCATCTCAAAGGCAAACGATTATTTTTATGATTATTTCGCAGGCAAGATACATGATCCTTCTATTGCAGAAGAAGATTCCAGTGCGACGAATAAGGATGCATTAAAGGAGAAAGCGCAGACTTATCTTCGCGCAACAAACATGAGCGCAACATTTTCCCCGAATTTGTATCTGCTTGCCGGGTATATTGCCTATAATTATGATGCTACAGATGCGGAGGACGGAATTCAGTCACCGGATTATTTTACATCTGGGAACAATGGTGTGCCAAAGCCAGAGTTGTTAGAGGATGCCAGAGGTGCAGTGAAGTCCTATTATGCATATTGCAGGAGCCTGACGCCATCCTGGGCAGAGACCGGACGGATCAAGGATACGAAGGCAGAGGAAAGA
Organism: uncultured Clostridia bacterium; assembly: GCA_947643415.1. Classification (GTDB taxonomy): domain Bacteria; phylum Bacillota; class Clostridia; order Lachnospirales; family Lachnospiraceae; genus Eubacterium_F. Next base: position 7,943 of record CANRWA010000007.1, read on the forward strand.
CTGGTGGCAGGGAGCATACTTGAGGATCTCCAGGATGATACCGTATGGGATATATCAAAGGTTGAGAAGAATACGACAGACAATACGAAGATCAAGGTGGATGCAGTGGATGGGAATTATAGTACCAGTACATTGATGGACACGGCGGGTATCCATGGCGATACCATAAGAGGCATTGTGGTGGCAACAGGGAATGTGACAGTGGATGCCGATTTCAGGGGGCTTATCATTGCTGATGGCAAGGTGACGGTGGAGAAAAATTTTGACGGCCTGATCCTGGCGAAAGACAGTGTGTCTGTCCAGAGGGATAAGGAATTGAAGGCAAATATCGTAATTCTGAGTGAACTTTTAGATTATATAAAGGCAGATCCAGAGTTGTCGAAGATTTTTAAGGCATTTAATGGAAAAGTTTCAGAAGATCCGACAGAACTTGAACAGTGCATCACATATCAGAACTGGAAGAAAGATGTAGGACCTAAGGTGACAGCAGCGCCAGATGAATAAAGGACAGGAGGCGGTGGCAGATGGATAGAATACAGGACAGAAAAAAACAGCCAGGGTTTTCTCTGATCGAGCTGCTCGTTGTTATCGCTATTATGGCGGTTCTGGCTGGTGGGATTGCACTGAGCATTAATTTGCTGCGCTCGTCTGATTCAAAGAAACTGGCAAATGAGATTAACAGTAGTTTCACGACGCTGCGTTCAGAGAATATGGCAAAGAGTGAATTGTCTTATATGCATATTTATTATTTTGAAGGCGATTATTATATTCAGATGTCGAATGATCCAACGCCTTTGGAAGATGGCTCTGGCAGAAATATTGGCAGTGGCTCCGTATCAGTGGTATTCAAAGGAGAATCGGATATTTCCCTCGGTACAGGAAGTACAGAGACGCTGTCATTCTGTATCAATAAAAAAGATGGTTCTTTTGTAGGCAAGGTAAATGATACGGAGTTGAAGACAACTTCAGAGATTGAGGTCTTATCCGATATATCAACGAAATACCAGGTTGTTCTGGTTCGTGATACCGGACGGCATTATATGGAAGCAGGCTGACAGGGAAGGAAAAAGCGGCAGATGGCAGTAGCAGCAGATGCCGCAGAAACGGCGGTGGTTTTGTGAAGAAAACGATGCGAGAGGGATTCTCCCTTATCGAACTGATGATCGCAATGGCGATTACGGTTGTTGTAATGGCGGGCATCATCACTATGATTGCTTATAGTACACGGAGCATGAGCCTGACGCAGGCACGGGCAGCACTGCAGGATCAGGCGAAGGATTCTGTGAACCATATTTCTACCCATGTAATGGAGGGAAGCAGCGTCACCCCCTATGATGACCTTGTTTCAGGAGACAGTAAAGCCAGGGGGGCTCTTCTGATCCAGAATAAGACGATTGAGGGAGATGGCACAGAAAAGTATACATGGGATCTGTATTGGGTATCTGCCGGTGTGGAATCCGGTGATCCAGATATGCTTTGTTTTTCGCCACTGTCAGATCTGGTATCTGAGGTATCCCATTCACCCATTCCAGATGAATATGAAAAAAAAGATGATACAGAGAAACAATCTTATCTGGCAGCTTTGATTCCGGAAGTAGAATCGACGGGGATCCAAAAGAGACATATGCTCTGTGATGATGTGTCAAAATTTGAATGTGGTATTCAGCAGAATGAGGATCCTGCCGATAGTACAATAAAGGTGGGAAGGCAGTCGCTGGCTGTATCGCTTGTATTAAAAGATGATAAGTCAGAATTTAAATGTGACAAAGAGATCATGATGAGGAATCAGAAAAGGGGGTAATCGGTATGACGAAGCGAAGAGTAGGGAAATATGTGGGGATCATATTGGCGCTTACGGTAGTCTGCACTTTGTCTTTCTGGGCGATTGCTACCAGCAATGTATTTGGCAAGTTTGTGCCGGAGGAACCTTATGTGACAGGGGAACCGGAGACATTGGATGAAAATGGTGTCATTGTTACTCTGGAAGGGAGCAACCTGAAAGGGGAAATGGGTTCTGGTGCCAAGCCTTCTTCCAAAGAAGTGCCGACAGCGGAGGGAAAGAAGGGATCCGAGACCAATCCTTTTGTGATACTGGAGATTGTCGCAGACCATGCCCAGGAACAGGTGGCATATCTGGCAGCAGAGGATTATTCGGATGATCCACTGGATATCATGAAATGGGGTATTGATATTGCGAAAGAGCAGGGAAAATCCTACGCTCCTGAAGCAGCGGCTACTATGAGTTATGATAACCTGCAGAAAATGGGACAGTGGTTCTGCAACTGGCAGTATGAAGTGTTTAAGATCGGTACAAATGATGAGGAGAAAGAAACCTGCAGTTTTGCTAATATAGGAAAGATTTATTCCATCGAGGTTACGGCGGATGACCTGAAAAAGAAGGGGATTGATCCAGAACAGTTTAAAAAGGACTATGATGACTCAGGAGTGAAGATGTTTTCCGCTCAGTCTAATAACCGGTTTGACCTGAATAAATTCTTTAAGAAAGATTCTAAATATGGAGCACTCTTTGAAAAGGATGATGATGGCAAAAAGATCCGGGAAATTGCCATTGATAATAAAGAGAATTGGTATCCTTCTTATAAGAATAAATTGATAAAAGAGGCTGTGACGGAGTGGAGCCATAAAGGAGAAGGGTATATTGTTGCCGTGGAACCAGGAAAAGGTGAGTTTAGTTTTACATCTCAGGAAAACTGGGGGAATGAATGGGTATTTACCAAAACAGGTACAGAAGCAGACCGCTGGGTGTATGTAGAAAATGAAGCAGATATTCCTGCTGAGTACAGGGAGAAGTATGCTAATGGTGATATGCGTCTTGATTCGAGGTCTTTTTACTATAAATCAAAAGGAATCTGGTGGGCGTCTATTGATGACCTGATGAATCAGTATCAGACCAATAATGATATTACAGGGCTATATATGGATTTAAATGCAAATGGTTCTGTGACCTGCCGTTATGACAGTGAGCCGGCAGTGTGGAGAGAAACCTACACCTTTGAGTATTATGGTGTGTACAATAAAAATATTATGAAGCGCCAGTTATTCATCTTTGCAGACCAGAAAGATTATGACAATTTTCATATGAAAGTCATTACCATGACACCTTCAGAACTCAATGAGTTAGCCAAAAAGGATTCAGCGGATACCTTGGATCTCATTGAGCGTGCTGATATGTTTTATATCGGGTGTTATGGTGAAAAAACAGGCAATATCAATAATGTGTACGATCTGTATTACAAATTCAGGCAGGGCAAAGATTCTTATGATGTATCTAAGATCAATACTTTCGTAGAAGATGATCTGGAGTGGGAATTGTGCTACAAAATATTGTACCGTCTCTGTAATAATAAGAATCTGCCCATTATTATGACACAGGGATTCGGTGAACTGATTGAAAAGGGTACGGCAGATTTCCCAATGTACCAGACGGCATCTTACCGGAATGTAAGCTGTAGGGGTACTTTGAATAATCTGGCAAAATTATATCTCATTGGGATACAGTTTGACCTGACAGCAAAAAAATCAGAAGACGACTCCTTTATACGGACGTTTTATGATGATATACTGATGACAGGACAGATCAATAAGATCGGACTGTCGGAAAAGGGTATCTCGGATGCAAAGGATTCAGATGGCAATGCATTGACACCTGCCACAGAGACAGGATATTATAAGCGCCCCAAACTGGCAGAAGGGGTAGAGCAGAGTGAGGCAGAGAAGTGTTATTATCTCTGGAACACCCTGACTTTTTTCCCGGAGGATATGGAATATGTATTCGATAACGGGGATCAGATTACTACTGATGAGAAGGACGCTTTTGTTGCCCGTGGATATATGCGTTCCTTTTTCCAGTCGGCTGGTTCTACACCAAATAAGGTATTTACAGAGGGCGGTCAGACCATACGTCAAGATGGCAGTAACGGAAGTGTAGGAAATGTGGCGATACCACATAACAATGGTTCTAATCTTTATTCAACACTGCTGGGGAATACGGAGTCTGCCGGTGTCTACAACACAGTAATGGATGTGGCATACCAGATTATGAACAACCGTCCGTTTATGTTGAATAAACAGATCATAAAAGTGCAGAAGCAGAAGAGCCAGTATGTAAAAATGGGTGATCTCTCTGTCTTTCTGGATTTTGTACAGGGACAGAAATATGATGGATACAGGGAATATGACAGTAAAAATCCGTTGTACCTGAAGATCCAGATTCATGACAATGGTAATGGGCAGCCAGGTGTGGTTACCAAAGTGACGTTGAAAAATGAGGATGGAGAAAAGGCCCCGAAAGACGCAGACCTGAAATTATATACCACAAAGGATCACTGGGATATGAAGGAGCGGGACCAGTACCTGTGTGAGAAAGAGACTTATAAAGACAGTAATGGTACTACCACAGGTTATAAGGTGGATGGGACACTGACTGCCTATGTGCCATATTCGCTGCAACAGTGGTCTAAGGGGTATAACATTATTGAGGTTAAGACGGTGGCGAGATCCTATAATGTTAAGAAGAAAAAGTACGTGAAAGGAAATGAGGAGACGGATAACATTACGATTGATGAGCGTACATTATTCAACCTTGAATAAAAGGAGCAGGAATGCAGAGCATAAAAGAGATCAAGCGCTTATTTGAACAGACGGAAAAAGAGCAGTGGTGTGCTCTTTTTTCGCGCTATGCAGAGGATGGGCGTGCTGGTATAAAGAAACTTATTGTTCAGTACAAAAGAAAGCTGGAGTTACACGAAAAGGAGCTGCAGCGTCTGGAAAAGATGCTGGAATTCGAGAAAAAATATGGCAGTGAGTGCCATTGCATCTGTGGCATTGATGAAGCAGGGCGGGGACCTTTTGCCGGACCTGTGGTAGCCGGGGCTGTGGTCCTCCCTGTGGGGCTGAAACTAGAAGGGCTGAATGATTCCAAACAGGTCAGTGCCAGACGGCGGGAGGAACTGTTTGAGGAGATCAGGGAAAAGGCAGTCAGCTATGGCATCGGTATGAGTTCCCCGGCACGGATCGATGAGATCAATATATTGCAGGCGACTTTTGAGGCGATGCGCCATGCTGTGGAGGATCTGGAGATTGTGCCGGATCTTCTCCTGAATGATGCTGTGACGATCCCCCAGATTCCCATCCGGCAGGTGGGTATCGTGAGGGGGGACGCCAGAAGCTTGTCCATTGCGGCAGCAAGCATTATGGCGAAAGTCACCAGAGACAGGCTGATGGTGGAGTATGCTGAACTGTATCCGGAATATTCTTTCGAGAAAAATAAGGGATATGGATCAAAGGAGCACAGGGAGGCCCTGCTAAAGTATGGGCCGTGCCCGATTCACCGAAATACATTTATCCATAACTATGTACATAGCAGCAAATAAGGCAGGAAGGGAGAGGAGGAGGGCTTATGGCACGCAGGGAAGAAAAGAAGACAGCAGTTGCACTTGAATATGAGGCAGGGGACAAAGCGCCGAAAGTGATCGCCACGGGGCAGGGCGTGCTGGCAGAGAAGATCATTGATGTGGCACAGGAGGCCAATGTACCGATTCATAAAGACGCGAAATTGGCAAGATCCCTGTCGATACTGGATATCGGGGAATATATTCCTCCGGAACTGTATTCCATTGTGGCAGAGATCCTTGTATATGTAGACGGCATGGACCGGATCCAGGGAAAATTGAAGGACAGGAAGAAGTGATGGTTAAGAGGTGGCAGATAAGCGGGAAATTGGAAGAAAATATGAAAATATAGCAGTCCGGTATCTGATGGAAAATGGGTATGATATAATCGAGAGAAATTATCAGAACAGGCAGGGAGAGATTGACATTATCGCTGGCAGGGAAGGGGTTCTTGTGGCGTGTGAGGTAAAATACCGCAGCGGAACGAGATGCGGGGATCCCCTGGAGGCGGTGGATCTTCGCAAACAGAGACGGATCTGCCGGACCTTGCTGTATTATTACAAACGGCATGGATATAGTTCAGATACGCCATGTCGTTTTGATGTTGTTGCTGTCTATGCCGACGATACCATCAAACATTTACAAAATGCATTTGAATTTCATATATGAATTGTGGTATGATATAAAGATGGAACGAATTTGAGAGATGGATGAGATACGGAATGGAGGAGCAACATGGGAAGACCAATTCTTGCGATCGTGGGAAGGCCCAATGTAGGTAAGTCAACTTTATTTAATACACTGGCTGGTGAGAGAATATCTATTGTGAAAGATTATCCTGGTGTTACCAGAGACCGCATCTATGCAGATATGACATGGCTGAATCATTCTTTTTCCATGATTGATACGGGAGGTATCGAGATGGATACGAAGGATCATATGCTCTCCCATATGAGAGAACAGGCGAACATCGCCATTGATATGGCAGATGTGATCCTGTTTCTCGTAGATGTTCGGCAGGGGCTGGTGGATGCGGATTACAAGGTGGCGGATATGCTGCGCCAATCCGGCAAACCGATCGTGCTGGTGGTGAATAAAGTAGACAATTTTGACAAATATATGGCAGATGTCTATGAGTTTTATAATCTGGGGATCGGTGATCCGCACCCGGTGTCCGCAAGTTCCAAGCTGGGACTGGGGGATATGCTGGATGCGGTTCTGGAAAATATTGATTTTGGAAAACTGGAGGAAGAGGAGGATGACCGCCCGCGGGTAGCCATCGTCGGAAAGCCAAATGCTGGAAAATCTTCCCTGATCAATAAACTGCTGGGGGAAAACCGTGTGATCGTATCAGATGTGGCTGGAACGACAAGGGATGCCATTGATACCCAGATCACCTATGAAGATAAGGAATATATCTTTATCGATACGGCAGGCCTCCGGCGCAAAAGCAAAGTCAAGGAAGATATTGAGCGTTACAGCATTATCCGCACAGTGGCAGCCATCGAGCGTTCGGATGTGGTGGTGCTCATGATCGACGCCACAGAGGGAGTGACGGAGCAGGATGCCAAGATTGCCGGGATCGCACATGACAGAGGGCGGGGGATGATACTGGCAGTCAATAAGTGGGATGCCATTGAGAAGAATAACCATACGGTGAAGGAATATACAGAGAAGATTCGTGACATCTTGTCTTTTGTTCCCTATGCAGAGATTATCTTCATATCAGCATTGACCGGACAGCGGACGATCAAGCTCTTTGACATGCTGGATACGGTGATCCAGAACCATGCCCTCCGTGTACAGACAGGGGTCCTGAATGAGATCCTTATGGAAGCGGTGGCGATGCAGCAGCCGCCTTCTGATAAGGGAAAGAGGCTGAAATTGTTCTATATGACACAAGTGAGCACGAAGCCCCCTACTTTTGTGTTGTTTGTAAATAAAAAAGAACTGATGCATTTTTCTTATCAGAGATATATTGAGAACCGGATCCGTGATACATTTGGGTTTATGGGAACACCTATCCGGATATTTATACGGGAAAGAAAAGAAAGGGAGTAAGAATGATGTATAGTGAGATACTATTTATTATACTGTCCATTGTGACAGGATATCTGTTCGGCTGTTTTTCTACCGGTTATATTGTTGGGAAGATGAGCGGGCATGATATCCGTTCAGAGGGAAGTGGCAATATAGGAACTACGAATGCCCTGCGGACGATGGGAGCGAAGGGTGGTGCCCTGACATTTGCCGGAGATCTGCTGAAGACATTTATACCAACCCTTGTTGTCCGGTTTGTTGTCTGTCCATTCATGGAGTATTCAGATGGGATGACTTACATGATGACTTTGGTAATCGGCCTTGGGGTGGTGATCGGGCACAATTTCCCGTTTTACCTGAAATTTAAGGGTGGGAAGGGGATTGCGGTGTCAGCAGCGGTGATCGTTGCCTCTTCGTCGAATTCTGTGACGGGATGGATCATGATCGCTGCCGGACTGCTCATATTTATACTGATTGTGGCGGTTACCCGTTATGTATCACTGGGTTCCCTGATCGTAGTCTGGTATTTTCCTGTCTATACGGTTCTGCATTACCGGAACTGGAGCGGCTTTGCCGGACTGCTCATATTGTCGCTGGCATTTACCGGACTTGCTTATTTTAAACATGCCGGGAATATCCGGCGTCTGTTGGATGGGACAGAACGTAAGCTTGGTATGGGCAAAGATAAAAAAGAGAAATAAAGGAGAACGGAAACGATGAAAAGAGTAAGTTTTTTGGGAGCCGGGAGCTGGGGGACAGCACTGGCGATCCTGTGTGCCGGAAATGGACATAAAGTAACAATCTGGTCCAAGATCCAGTCAGAGATTGATATGCTCCGTGAGAACCGGGAACATGTAGAACGTCTTCCGGGGGTGAAACTGCCGGACAGCATTATGATCGAGGAGGATTTGGAGAAGGCATGTACAGAACAGGATATTCTGGTATGGTCTGTGGCCTCTCCTTACGTGCGTTCTACTGCACAACTGGCAAAACCATATATCAAAGAGGGACAGATCGTGGTTAATGTGGGAAAAGGGATCGAAGAGGCTACCCTGATGACATTATGCGAGGTTCTTGAGGATGAGCTTCCTATGGCAGATGTAGCTGTACTGTCCGGACCCAGCCATGCAGAAGAGGTGTCAAAATCAATGCCGACTACTGTTGTAGTAGGGGCGAAGTCGAAAAAGACAGCTATGTTTGTCCAGGATGTATTTATGGGAAATAATTTCCGTGTTTATACCAGTCCTGATATGACAGGGATTGAGCTGGGCGGCGCACTGAAGAATGTCATTGCACTGGCAGCGGGAATTCTGGATGGCATGGGACTTGGCGACAATACAAAGGCGGCGCTGATGACCAGGGGAATTCTGGAGATATCCCGGCTTGGCATGGAACTGGGCGGTAAGATGGAGACCTTCTTTGGCCTGTCGGGGATCGGGGACCTTATCGTGACCTGCACCAGTTCCCACAGCAGGAACCACAACTGTGGCTATCTGCTTGGCAAGGGAAAGACACTGGCAGAGGCAAAGGAAGAGATACGGCAGGTCGTGGAGGGAGTAAACTGTGCCAGGGCAGCTATGGCATTGGCAAATAAGCATCATGTGACAATGCCTATTGTGGAACAGATCAATGCCATTCTTTTCGAGGATAAATCGGCAGATCAGGCAATGAAAGAACTACTTGACAGGGATAAGGTAAGTGAATACAAGAGCCTGACGTGGTGACATAAAATCCCTCAAATTTCTTCTTTTCTTTCTATAGCATCCATGGTATAATGATATAGAAATTTTTCTACAGAGTACAATTTTCCAACTGTGCGGCTGGCAGCTTGCTGACAGGTTTTGCGGATTGCATGGGGTTGGGTTGCCATGAATTGTTATTCAACCGCACAGGTGGCAAATTTTTGTAGATATGCATTTAAGGAGGAAATAAAGTTGAGAAAGCAATATACAATTGTTGCACTATTGCTTGTTATGGCAATGGTGCTGACAGCATGTTCGTTAGATGAAGTTAAGGAAAAATTTGTGGGTGGCACAGAAACGGTTTCAGGTCCATCGGCAGCATCAGATAGTCCTGTTATTATAGAAGACTATGATCCGGTGGAGAATGTTACCCTGGGTGAATATAAAAATGTTGAAGTGGACTGTACCGTTACAGAAGAAGAGATGCAGCAGGAGATAAACAGCCTGCTGACACAGAACAGTACAGTGGAACAGATCAAAAAAGGAAAGTGTAAGAGCGGTCAGTCAGTCAATATTGACTACACAGGCAAGGTGGATGGCAAGGAAGTAGATGGACAGACTGCACAGGATGAAATGATTGAGCTTGGCAGTTCCGACCATATCGATGGGTTCGATGATGGTATCGTTGGGATGAAGCCAGGCAAGAAGAAAGAACTGAAACTCAAATTCCCTGATGATTACGAGGATGCTGAACTGGCAGGAAAAGAAATCGTCTATAATATCACCCTGAATTATATTGCGGGAGAGATGCAGACACCAAAACTGACCGATGCTTTTGTCAAGGAGAATACAAGATTTAAGACAGTAAAAGAGTTCAAGAAGGAAATGAAGGTTGCCCTGACAAACCAGAAAAAGAGTAATGCGTCTAATACGGCACTTCAGACTATTGTTGATAACTCAACTGTGAACAATATGCCGCAGACTTTGAAAGAGGCCCACAAGAAGCAGGTGGACCATTCTTACCGATACAGCATGTCGCAGTATTATGGGGACACAGATTTCGAGGTTATCCTTGGCAATATGGGTATGTCTAAGGATGCCTATGAGCAGCAGCTGGATGTTGCAGGAGAAGCAAATGCAAAGACCCAGTTGGTGTTTGAGGCAATTGCGGAGAAAGAAAATATAGTTGTGACAGATGCAGATGTACAGGAATACGCTAATAACGTTATTTCCGCTGCTGCTTCTTCGGCCGGAGCCACTGCATCTATGGGTGATTATAAGAAACAGTTCGAACAGGTATATGGTTCGGCGATTGATTTTAAGTCATTTTTAAGGACTTCCTGTATCTATGATAAAGTAGTGAGTTTTATTAGCGGAAGTATGAAGATAAAAGAGTAGTTATTATTTACTTCCTGGCGCCATTGTACTAACTGGTGTATAAATGATATATTTTGCTATGGGGGAATTGTTATGAAACAGCTACATGAGCTTGATTCTGAGATTACAAGACGGAATTATATACGCGAATTGGAGTTGTGCCAGAAGGCAGGAGGCGATATTGTAAGATATCGCCGTCTGTCTTTTGATGCGTTCCAGTTAGAGCAGCTCCGTCTTGGGCTGGAACATGGGATTGATGTGGAACGGTATACAGATCCGAAACTGACATGGCTGGATATGGAAAATATCCGTATCAGTATGGAATCTGGTGTAGATATATCAATATATAAGAAAAAAGGGTTTGACCGACAGCAGTGCAATGAGATCCGTGAGGGCATAATAGAAGAGCTGGATATTTCACAATATGCTGACAGGAAGTATCTGGCAGCACAGATGAAGGAGATACGAAAAGGGCTTAGCAGAAAAGTGGATGTATCCTGGTTTGCTGACCCTGAGCTTGACTGGATGCAGATGCGGGAGATCCGGCGCGGACTGGAGGAAGGGGTGAATGTGTCCCAGTATGCCTCAAAAGAGTACCGTTATCTGGTGATGAGAGCAATACGGAAGGCACTTGTTAAAGGGCAGGATATTGTATCTTATGCAAAGAAGGGGTATTCTGGAAAGGCATTGATGGAGCTGAGCAGAGGATTGAGTGAGGGCAATGACCTCAGCGATTTCCTGGAGAAAGGATACGATGAAGAGCAACTGGAGCAGATCAATAATGCCTATGCTGCAGGTGTGAACCTTTTGCCATATCTGTCTAAGGATTTTTATGGCACACAGTTGGAGGAGATCGTTAAGGGGCTGATATCCGGAGTGGATGTATCCAGATATGCCAAGACTACATATAACTGGTTTCAGATGCGGGAACTCCGTTATGGAATGGAAGATAAGATCGATGTTACGCCTTATGCGAATCCAGATTTTACTTTCCATCAGATGGCAGAGATCCGTAAAGGGATTATTGTGGGACTGGATGTCACAGAATATGCGAAGATTTATTATGAGCCGGATGAAATGGCAGAGTTCCGAGAAAAACTGGAAAAGGATGGAAGCCTTCTCAAGGAGGATGTAAAGAGCCTGATGCAGGGGGATTCTGTTGTAGAGCCTGAAGAAGAGAGGGCAGATAAGAAAGAACCTGAGGAAGAGAAGGATTCGGATCAGATTCTGATTGACTCTTGTATCGTTGTATCAGAAGATAAGATGACAGCTACTCTGAACTTTACTCCGATCACGGGTCTTGATATGGTGGAAAATATGGATGTGGGAGATGTTCTCCGCATTATGAAACATCATGATATCAAACAGGGGATCAAAAAAGATGTCATTATAGAGAAACTAAACAAGAAAGATTATTTTACGGATACAGTGGTTGCAGAAGGCAAGCAGGCAGTAGATGGAACAGATGGAAAATTTCTATATTATTTCCGGAAAGAGTTAAAGAAGAAACCAAGGGTACTTGAAAATGGTACGGTAGATTACAAGAGTATGGAATTATTTGAGATGGTACAGAGCGGGCAGCTGGTGGCAGAATACCAGCCTGCTACCAGTGGTGTATTCGGATATGATATCACAGGGAAACTCTGTTCGCCTGCCAGAGGGAAAGAACTTCCACCGCTTCATGGAAAAGGTTTCACAATGTCAGAAGACAGAAAGAAATATTATTCCATGCTGGATGGTATCATTGAACTGGATGCAAAGGGTAATCTGGATATACGGAATGTATATACAGTACCGGGAAATGTTGACATATCTACAGGAAACATAAATTTCAATGGAGATGTGAATATTGTTGGCAGCATTGAATCTGGTTACACGGTAAATGCCACAGGGAATGTTGTGGTAAACGGAAGCTGTGAAGGCGGTTCCATAGATGCCGGAAAAGATATTATTTTACATAAGGGCTGCCAGGGACAGGGTATCGGTTCCCTGAAAGCGGGGGGAACCATCACAGGACAGTTTTTTGAATCTGTCAGCATAACAGCAGGCGGTGATGTTGTGGCAAGCTACCTGTTGAACTGTGATGTGAGGTGTGATGGAAAGCTTCTGGTGGAAGGACGAAGAGGGCTTATTCTTGGTGGTTATATGTGTGCCAAACAGGGCGTGAACTGCTATGGCATCGGGAATATAACAGAGATAAAGACTGTTATAGAGGTGGGGATCAGTAAGGAGGAGCTTGCTGAATATCAGGAACTTCTTAAGAAGATCAAGAAAATTGAAGAAGAGATACAGACCTGTGAGAATGCATTGAGTAAGTTTATGTCACAGCAGAACCGTGATAAGAAGATCATGGGACTATGCGACCGGCTGACAAAGGCAGTGTATATAGATAAGACGAAGAGGAAAGACCTGCTGACAGAGAGAAATGAAAAAATGACAGCGATGACGAAGCAGAAGGAAGCACGTATCGTAGTCAGTGGGGCGATCTATCCGGGGACTGTTCTCTATATCAATTCAGAGCCGTATATCGTAAAGGATGTAAGGAAGAATGTACAGTTTGTAAAACATGAAAATAAGATAGATGTTGTAAACAGTTAATTCCCATAAGCTGTGAGCCGGGAGGAAACAAATTCAGAATCAGGAGTTTGTGGATGGAGGAAGAGTATGGATAATTCATCTATGATATTATTAGAATATCTCAGTTCTATTATTGAAAGCAGGGATTTGGTCACAGATATGCATAGCGAGCATATTCGTCGGATTACGGAACTTATGCTGGACCAGATAAGGAAATTCTGTCCGGATTATGGCCTGACAGCGGAAGACTGCAGGAAGATCGTTATTGCCTCTGCCATGCATGATGTGGGAAAAGTTGCTGTGCCAGATAAAATTTTAATGAAACCAAGCCGTCTTACGGAGGATGAATTTCAGATTGTGCAGAATCACACAAAGAAGGGCAGGAAGATCTTTGACCATGTTCTTGCGAAGATGGATCCAAAGGATGCAGATTACAAATTATTCCAGTATTGTGCTGAGATCTGCATGTGCCACCATGAAAGATATGATGGAAATGGTTATCCAAGAGGCCTCAAGGGTGATGATATCCCGATTTCGGCGCAGGTGGTGGGTCTGGCAGATTCCTATGACTCATTAGTCAGTGACCGCCTTTACAAATCTGCTTATAAGAAAGAAGATGCCTTTGAGATGATCGTGGAAGGTGAATGTGGTGTGTTCTCCACAAGGCTTTTGGAAGTGTTCCGTATAGTCCGTATGGAGATTGAAGAGATCCTGGAAAAGGAAGGCAAATAGTTTACATATATGAAGATCCCCCTGCATATAATGATTAGCAGTAAGGAAGATGCAAATGTGCGTCGACCACAGCAAGGGGGATTTTTTAATGGACAAATATAATGTATATCAGGATATGAGCCGACGCACAGGAGGAGAGATCTATCTGGGTGTAGTTGGTCCTGTCCGCACAGGAAAATCTACATTTATCAAACGTTTTATGGAACTGGTGGTGCTGCCGGAGATCACAGATGACAATGAAAGGGCGAGAACCATTGATGAACTGCCCCAGTCTGCCACAGGGCGTACTATTATGACGACAGAACCAAAATTTGTGCCAAAATCAGCGGCGGTGATTCATTTTTCGAACCAGGAGACAGGAAGGATCCGTCTTATTGACTGCGTTGGCTATCTGGTGCCAGAGGCGGCTGGCCATGTGGAGGATGAAAGAGAACGTCTGGTAAAGACGCCATGGTCAGAGAAAGAGATGCCTTTTTCCGAGGCGGCTGCCATTGGCACGAATAAGGTGATACAGGAACATTCCAATATTGGTATTGTGATCACCACAGATGGATCTTTTGGTGATATTCCGGCAGATAATTTCAAAGGGGCAGAAGAAAAAACCGTGCTTGCCTGCAAAGAGGCAGATAAGCCATTTATCATCCTGCTGAATACAGCACATCCGGGATCGGCAGAAACACAGGAGCGGGTGAAACGTATGGAGGAACAGTATGGCAAACAGGTAGTGCCTATCAACTGCAAGGAAATGAACAGGGAGGACGCGTTTACGGTGATGGAACAGATATTATCTGATTTTCCCATTACAAGGCTGAATTTCGTTATGCCAAAGTGGGTGGAATTTCTTGGGATGGAGAACTGGCTGAAAGCAGATTTGGTGGAGCAGTGCCGGACGGTCATAGGAAAGTTACATACGATGCGGGATATCAATGAAGAGAACATAAATATGGAGGCACCATATATCAAAGAAATATTTATCCGGGATAAACAACTGGAGAATGGTGTTGTCAACCTGTCGCTGGATTTTGAGGAAAACTATTATTATGAAATTCTCAGCGAGATGGTAGGGACGACGATTGAAGGAGAGTTTGACCTTATCGCCACACTGCGTGAACTGGCTGGAAAGAAGGCGGAATATGAGTCTGTTGCCACAGCATGTGAACAGGTACGGGGCAAGGGCTATGGTATTGTGCCGCCTACAGAGGATGAGATACAGATCGCAGATCCTGAGCTCATCAAACACGGCAATAAATTCGGGGTAAAGATCCGTGCAAGCTGCCCATCCCTTCACCTCATCCAGGCGAATATTGAAACAGAGATCGCCCCTATCGTAGGGAGCGAAGAGCAGGCGCAGGACCTGATCCATTACATCAGCCAGAACAGCAGGGAAAATCCGGATGGGATCTTTGATACGAATATTTTTGGAAAGACCATCCGCCAGCTTGTGGAGGAGGGAATTAATTCTAAAGTGAATCGTCTGACAGAGGAAAGCCAGGTGAAATTACAGGATACGATCCAGAAGGTGGTAAATGATTCCAATGGCGGGCTGGTGTGTATCATAATATAGGGCTGTTGAATCTTTACAGGTTCCATATTTCAAAAAGTACATTCTGCCACATGGAGCTCCATGTGTCATGAATGTACTTTTTGAAATATGGCAATACTGTAAAGAATTAAACTTAATCAAATATTCCAACAATTTCCCGCCAATTTATTGCAAAAAAAGTTGACAAGCAGTAATCATGTTGTTATAATAAATTCATAAATGTAACATTTCTGTAACAATTCGTTAAGAAGTTTGAAATATGGAGAAGGATAACGATATGATGAACAAAGGTAAAAAGATAATGGCACTGGCCATGACAGGCACAATGTTGATTGGTACGATTGTACTTCCGGTACGTGCCGCCATGATTGCTTCGGAGGAGCCGATAGAGGGTGTAAATGTTGTATTGGAAGAGTATTGTGATGAAGTAGTTGCGAGCAATGCCGCTGCTCAGATTTCTGATGTGGAGGCAGCCACAGACCAGGCGGTTCAGGAAGCGGTGCAGACGCCTGCACCAACACCAGTACAGCAGGAAACAGCGGATGTAGATGATGAACAGGATGAAGTAGAAGGCCATGTTGAGCTGAATCTGAATTATAGCCGGCTTGGTATCGCAAGTAATGTAGACACTTATCTGAATGTCAGAAAGAAACCATCTACCAGCGCAAAGATTGTTGGCAAGATGACGAAGAATTCAGGCTGCCATATATACAGCATTAAGAAAGGCTGGGCGAAGATTGTATCTGGTCAGGTGAAAGGATATGTCAAGGCGTCTTATCTGTCCACTGATCAGAAAGCAGAAGACCTTGTATCCAAAGTGGGACGCAATGTGGTAGAGATCCAGACGGATTCTCTTCGTGTGCGTGCACTTCCTACGACAGATGCTCCCATTTATTCCATTGTGTCTGAGGGAGAAGAATTTACCATTAAGAAAGACAATCTGACATTGGAATTCGTTCAGAAGATTATTGATAAAGAAAAGATATCGAAAGATTTTATTGAGAGGGCTGGCGGTCTTGAGGCGATATCGAATTCCATGAGTAATTTTATCTGTATCTATGTAGATAACGAATATGCTTTTGTATCAAAAGAATATGTAAAAGAGCGCTATTCATTGAAACGTGCTGTGAAGGTTAAGACAGTGAAAGCAAGTAAGTCCTCTGGTGTATCTTCCGGTCAGGCATCCATTGTTGAATATGCAAAGCAGTTCCTTGGAAACCGTTATGTGTGGGGCGGTGCCAGCCTTACCGGAGGGACAGACTGTTCCGGATTTACCATGAGCCTGTATGCACATTATGGATATTCACTTCCACATAATGCAGCAGCACAGGCAGGCGTGACAAGGAAGGTAAGTTCACCGAAACCGGGAGACCTTTTCTTCTACAGCAATGGCAGCCGGATCAATCATGTGGCAATGTATATCGGCGGTGGCATGGTAATCCATGCCAGCAATCCAAGAGACGGCATCAAGATTTCGAATGCATATTACCGCCGTCCGGTTAAGATTGGCCGTGTAATGAATTAGGAAACGATTCAAAAAATTTCCACCTGTGCGGTTGGATGATTCAGGCAGTTTTTAGGACATAGTATCTGTATCGATAGATGCAGGTACTATGTCTTGTTTAATATTGCTAAAAATGGACAGACTATAGGTATCTTATAGTGTTAGGAGGTCTTGCCGTGAGACGCAGATATACGATGGTCTGTCTGTTTCTGTGCGCTATTCTCTTCCTTGGTTTGATGTGCTTTGGAAGTTACCGCTATGCAGAGAAAGTGACAGAGGAAAGGCTGCAATACAGAAAGGAAAAGACGAATCAGACAGAACAGACAAGTGGCGGTACAGAACAGAAGATCAACAGTGATACAAAATATATTGTTGAGATTTATAATGGTGATTCGGAAGAAAAAGTAAGAGAAGAGCGGACTATGCCTTCTGACTATGCGGGCATGACAAGGAAGGAACTGGAAAGTTATCTGGAAAAATATATGTCTGATATGCCGGAGGAAGATGTGGAGGAGGGGCTTATTGATATAAATCTGGTGTCTTTTTCAAGGGAAGAACTAGTGATCCGTAAGACTTACCAGCAAGAAACAGGATTCATTCTTCGGTTGGTGGATGGCGAGGTGACGGTCTTTTCAAGGGCAAATGAGGATGAGTTTGAGAAGACAGGAATATCACAGGAACTCCTGACAGAAGAAGAGGTCAAAGCTCTGGAGGAGGGATATAGTGTAGACAATGAAAAAGATTTGTACTCCATCCTTGAAAACTTCTCCAGTTAATAGTATCATGTATAGATATCAGAATTAATAATGAGAGGAAACATCAATGAGACATTACAGCCATGTTGTGATCGTGGGGGCGGGAGCATCTGGAATGCTCTGTGGCGGTATTCTGGCTGAGGCAGGTATGCCGGTAACAATTCTTGAAAAGAATTCGGTGCCGGGGAAAAAGCTGGCAGCTACTGGCAACGGCAGGTGCAATTATACAAACCTGCGCATGGATACAGGGTGCTATTATGGGGATACCGAGTGGCTTCGTAAGCTGCTGGCAGTTTATCCTCCAGAGAAAATAATCCATCAGTTTCAGAAGATTGGAGTGTATCACAGGGAGAGAGATGGATATGTCTATCCCTATACCAATCAGGCATCCACAGTGACGGATGCCCTCCTGCATTACTGTAAATGCGGCATGGCAGAGATTGTGACAGATTGTAAGGTGTCTGCGGTGAGAGCGGTAAACGGCCAGACTGGTTATGTTGTATCCACGGCACAGGGGGAGATCCGCTGTCGTGATCTGGTGCTTGCAGCGGGGGGCAGTGCGTCCTCCGAATTGGGGGGGAGTGGCATCGGATACAAGCTTGCCCGCAGCCTGGGGCATACGATACACAGAACATATCCTGCATTGACAGGGCTGGTGTGTGGGGGAAACTGGTGGAAAAGGGTAGCAGGGACAAGAGTGCAGGGGCGTTTTTCCCTGCGCATAAACGGTAAAGACATTTCTGGGGAATGTGGAGAGATACAGATCGTGAAAGACGGAGTGTCTGGCATACCGGTATTCCAATTGTGCCGTGAGGCAGCCGCCGCCCTTGACAGAGGGCAGCTGGTGGAGGGTATCATTGATTTTGTACCCCCCATGGAGAAAGAGGAACTCTGCCAATGGCTGTCTTCTTATGGGGTATCCGGGCTCGTACAGAAAAAATGGGTTCCGGTATTGCAGGGGTTCCCGGAATCATGGCGGACACTGAAAGAATTTATATTTCCGGTACATAAGACATTTGGTATGGAGAGGGCACAAGTGACCATGGGAGGCGTTCCAACAGAGGAAGTGTCTGTGGATACCATGGAGTCAAAGGCTGCCGGGCATGTGTACCTGATAGGAGAACTCCTTGATATAGATGGAAAATGCGGTGGATACAATCTGCATTTTGCCTGGAGCAGTGCTATGGCAGCGGCGGAAGCGATACAGCAGGGATGGAAAGGAGACAACAATGCTGCAGATATCTCAGTTTAATATATTATATCAGAAAGATTCCCCAGATTACCGGAGACGCAAACTGGCTAAGAGGATCCATATTCCTTCGCAAGATATCCAGGACATGCGTATTGTAAAGAAGAGTCTGGATGCCAGAAAGAAACCAGAGATCTATATTACATACACCTTTCGTTTCACTGTCAGGAATGAGGAAGAGGTACTGAAACGGAACAAGGGTGAGAGGAATCTTTCTCGTGTGAAGGAAGAACCTTCCCTGTGGCCACAGATCCATCTGTGCAGGGATAGTGGGAATGATGGCAGACACCGTACTGTCGTGGTGGGGGCAGGTCCGGCAGGGCTTTTTTGTGCCTATTATCTCAGTCTTTGCGGTGTTCACCCGATACTCATCGAACGGGGTGCTCCTATGGAGGAACGTACTGCCCATGTAGAACGGTTTTGGCAGAATGGGACACTGGACAGGGAATCCAATGTTTCTTTTGGGGAAGGTGGTGCCGGAACATTTTCGGATGGGAAATTAAATACAGGAGTCAAAGACCGGACCGGGCGGAAACAGTTTGTTCTTGAGAGTTTTGTCCGGTTTGGTGCTGGGGAGGAGATACTGTATGAGGCAAGGCCGCATATTGGAACGGATGTACTTCGGACTGTGATCGTGAATATGAGAGAGGAACTTCTGCGTCAGGGCTGTGAGATTTATTTTTATACCAGGATGAAAGATATCCTGATAGAGGAAGGGGCAGTCAGCGGCATACTGGCAGAAAGCCGCTCCTCCTCAGATGCTGTGACAGAGGAGAGGATTGCCTGCGACAGGCTGATCCTTTCCATCGGGCACAGTGCCAGGGATACATTTGCCTTGCTGAAAGAGCGTTCTGTCGCCATGTCCCCCAAATCATTTGCAGTGGGGGCAAGGGTACAGCACAGACAGGCAGATATTGATTTTGCACAGTATGGTGTTGTGGATGACAGACTTCCGGTATCTTCTTATAAGCTTACCGGGAAGACTGGGGATGGGAGAGGTGTCTACTCTTTCTGTATGTGTCCGGGGGGTTATGTAGTGAATGCTTCTTCAGAGAGTGGCGGGCTGGTGGTGAATGGCATGAGTAATGCAGGCAGGGATTCCGGAAATGCCAATAGCGCCATTGTGGTAACAGTGGATCCGGAGGATTTTGGCAGCAAAGATGTGCTTGCTGGAGTAGAGTTTCAGAAAAGATGGGAGATAGCAGCATATGAATTGTGCCAGGGCAGGATACCTGTACAGCGGTATGGAGATTTTAAGGAAAACCGTGTGACAGAGGCAGCAGGAAAGATTCTTCCCTGCGTAAAGGGAGAGTGGGAATATGCGGATTTACACAAAATATTGCCAAAGTTTGTGATAAATGGTATGATAGAAGGAATGGAGCAATTTGACCGCAGATTGTCAGGCTTTGCTGATGAGGATACCCTTCTTTTGGGAATTGAGACAAGAACTTCCTCGCCTGTCAGGATTGAGAGGGATACGGAATATGTCAGTCTTTCTGTAAAAGGACTGTATCCGTGCGGGGAGGGTGCAGGATATGCTGGCGGGATTATGTCAGCGGCGATGGATGGACTGCGGGTTGCCATGAAGATTGAGGAGCAAGGAGGCCGTGCCGGGACATGGATCAAAAAAAGATAAACCGTATCAATGAACTGTATCATAAGAAACAGGCAGGTACACTGACAGAAGAGGAGAGAGAAGAACAGGCAGCACTGAGGGCAGAATATATAGCTGCTGTGAGGAATAATTTGAGAAATACGTTAGAACATACATCGGTGCAGGAACCGGATGGGACCATCCGCAAACTCCACAGGAAAACGACACATTAGAGCGTAATTCTTTTGATAGGGGTTCCTATGGATGGGAGGATGTTGTGCCGGAGAAGAAGGAATTGAGAAAGCTTGCCCTATGGCAGCGGGATGCAGTCCCGCAGCAAATCCGTGCAGTGTGGTCACAGGAGATACAGGATAAGGTCAGGGAGTCTCTGTGGTATAGAGAGGCAGATATCGTATTATCTTATTCATCGTTCCGTTCTGAGGTAAAGACGGATCAGATCAATAAATGGGTATTAGAAGATAAAAAAAGGCTATATTTGCCTAAGACATATCCCTGCCGTCATGAAATGGCATATTATCGGGTAGAGGATCTGTCTTGTATGGAATCCGGATATCAGGGGATACAGGAACCGTTGGAGGGGATTCCATGGAATCCGGGGGAACGGGATATGGATGCCACCGTTCTGATGTTGATGCCAGGTGCCGCCTTTGACCAGCATGGAAACCGTATCGGATATGGCGGCGGTTATTATGACCGGTATCTTGGATCATATGGTGATGGTATTTCACATAAGATAATGCTGGCGTTTACTATACAGCAGGTGTCAGACATCCCTGTGGAGGAATGTGACATTCCGCCGGATCAGATTATAACCAATGAGATGAGAAAGGAAGGCTTTTGTATATGATTAGTCTGGAAGAGATGGGTAGAAGGGCGAAGAAGGCGTCCAGAGAGATGAACCGCCTTGGTGTCAATGAAAAAAATAAGGGGCTTCTGGCTGTGGCGGATGCATTGGCAGCCAATTGCGGGAAGTTGTTGAAAGAGAATCAGATTGATGTGGAGAAGGCTGCAGGGAACAACATGAAAGCTTCCCTTATAGACCGTCTGACATTGACAGAGGAGCGGATACAGGGAATGGCAGAGGGAATCCGCCAGGTGGCAGCGCTGGCAGACCCGGTAGGGGAAGTGGTCTCCATGAAGACGACTCCCACGGGGCTGCAGATCGGTCAGAAGAGAGTGCCGCTTGGTGTCATAGGCATTATCTATGAATCCCGGCCGAATGTGACGGCAGATGCTTTTGGACTGTGTTTTAAGACTGGTAATGCCGTGATCCTGCGGGGAGGAAGTGATGCGGTCCATTCCAATCAGGCTATCGTCGATGTGGTCCGGGAATCGCTTATACAGTGTGGCCTGCCGGAAGACAGCATACAGATTCTTGAAGATACTTCCCATGAGACAGCAGAAAGGTTTATGCGGATGAACCAGTATGTAGATGTTCTGATCCCGCGTGGTGGTGCTGGACTGATCCGGACGGTGGTGGAGAAAAGTACGGTACCAGTGATCGAGACAGGGACAGGGAACTGCCATATCTTTGTAGATGAATATGCAGACATTGATATGGCAGTAAATATTGTAGAAAATGCAAAGACTCAGAGGCTGGGTGTATGCAATGCCTGTGAATCTCTTGTGATACACAGTGCACTGGCAGAGAAAGCTGTTCCAGCCATCTGCGGAAAACTGGCAGAACATGGTGTGGAGATCCGGGGAGATGAGCGTGCCTGTCAACTTTTTGGGGATGTGAAACCAGCTACAGAAGAGGACTTTGGGACTGAGTACCTGGATGCCATTATCTCAGTACGGATCGTGGATTCCATACAAGAGGCGATCGATCATATCAATCATTATAATACCGGGCATTCTGAAACCATTGTGACGTCAGACTACCATAATGCCATGAAATTCCTGAATGAGATCGATGCTGCTGCTGTCTATGTAAATGCCTCAACCCGTTTTACGGATGGGTTTGAATTTGGTTTTGGAGCTGAGATTGGTATCAGCACACAGAAACTGCATGCCAGGGGACCGATGGGGCTGCTGGCATTGACGACGACCAAATATATCATTCTGGGAGATGGACAGATAAGGGCATAAAGTAAGGAGGACATATGAAGAAGATCAGGGACATTCTTGGGATGCTCCGCTTATTTTTCCGTCTTGTATTTGAACTGATCAAGAATTACCGTTCACTTACTGACGATCTGGAACATAACTTTTTAATCTGTAAGAAGATCTGTAAGAAAATTGTGAGGT
Source organism: uncultured Clostridia bacterium (assembly GCA_947643415.1). Taxonomy (GTDB): domain Bacteria; phylum Bacillota; class Clostridia; order Lachnospirales; family Lachnospiraceae; genus Eubacterium_F. The sequence goes on from CANRWA010000007.1 coordinate 30,678, forward strand.
CGGCAAATATCCGGCTGGCAGCATATGAACAGGAAAATCTGCCGACAGACAGGCCATTTTTGCTGGTACCGAATCATAGATGTTTCTTTGATGTTGTTTTTCTGCTGGCAGCATCAGAGCAGCCTATCAGTTTTGTGGCTGCAAAGGAACTGTTTAATTATCCGCTGCTGCACCATTATCTGAATTCCATCCAGTGTATCTGCCTGGACCGTTACACAAAGGATATCACAAAGCTGAAGAGCAGCATAGCAGAGATCCGGGGAGCATTATCAGACCACAATCTGGTACTTTTTCCGGAAGGGGAGTGCAGCTACCATAATAAGAAGATGAATAAATTTAAAAAAGGTGGATTTATGGGGATCGCCGGTCTGAATATGGAAATAGTCCCGGCTTTTATTAAAATTGATAAGATCCGTAATATCGGGCGGTGGATGATCCCGGTAGGGGAAGTGGCAATCCATATTGGAAACCCTTTCCGTGTAGAAGATGTGTCTACCAAACGGATGCAGGCAGGGGAGATCGCAGCATATTCACAGGAACGTGTTCTGGAGCTGCAAGAGAGAGCCGGAGGATAAATGATCGGGAAGGTAAAAATATTGAAAAAGTAAGAAAAAAAGAGAATAATAGAGGAAAATAAAGTATATAATGGGAAATATATGAAATAAGAAAGAGAAAAAGCATTGCATTTCTTTTCATAATCTCATATTATATAGCCAATGAATTTAGCACTCAACAAAAAAGAGTGCTAACAGAAAAAAGAAATGGAGGCAGATAGAAATGAAATTAGTACCATTAGGTGACAGAGTTGTATTGAAACAGTTAGATGCAGAAGAGACAACCAAATCCGGTATTGTACTACCAGGTCAGGCGCAGGAGAAGCCTCAGCAGGCAGAGATCATAGCTGTAGGTCCGGGTGGAACGATAGATGGCAAAGAAGTGAAGATGGAAGTGAAAGTTGGCGACAAGGTAATCTATTCCAAATATGCCGGGACAGATGTTAAGCTGGATGGCGATGAGTTCGTGATCGTGCGCCAGAATGATATTTTAGCAGTAGTAGAATAAATAATTTGGAGGTAAGAGAAGATGGCTAAGGAAATCAAGTTTGGAGCAGAGGCAAGAGCAGCTCTGGAAGCAGGTGTAAATAAATTATCAGATACCGTTCGTGTGACATTGGGACCGAAGGGAAGAAATGTGGTTCTGGACAAATCTTTTGGTGCACCGCTGATCACCAATGATGGTGTAACCATCGCAAAGGAAGTAGAGCTTGAAGATGCATTTGAGAATATGGGTGCACAGCTTGTGAAAGAAGTGGCAACAAAGACAAATGATGTTGCCGGCGATGGTACCACAACTGCCACAGTTCTTGCTCAGGCAATGATCAATGAAGGAATGAAGAACCTTGCCGCTGGTGCGAATCCGATCATTCTCCGTAAAGGCATGAAGAAAGCCACAGAGGCTGCAGTTGAGTCCATCCAGAGTATGAGTTCAGCACTTTCCGGCAAAGAACAGATTGCAAAGGTAGCTGCCATCTCTGCAGGGGATGAGAAGGTTGGCGAGATGGTTGCTGATGCCATGGAGAAGGTAACAGGGGATGGTGTCATCACCATAGAGGAATCCAAGACCATGATGACAGAACTTGACATGGTAGAGGGTATGCAGTTTGACCGTGGTTACGTATCTGCTTACATGGCTACCAATATGGATAAGATGGAAGCAGAATTAGACAATCCATATATTCTGATCACAGATAAGAAGATTTCCAATATTCAGGAGATTCTTCCACTTCTTGAGCAGGTTGTCCAGGCAAGTGCAAGACTGCTGATCATTGCAGAGGATGTTGAGGGTGAGGCTCTGAGCACTCTGGTGATCAATAAACTCCGTGGAACGTTCAATGTAGTGGCAGTAAAGGCTCCGGGTTATGGCGATAGAAGAAAAGAAATGCTCAAGGATATTGCTATCCTGACAGGTGGTGAAGTCATCAGTGAGGAACTGGGACTTGACCTGAAGGAGACGACACTGGATCAGCTTGGCCGTGCAAAATCAGTAAAGGTTCAGAAGGAGAACACGATCATTGTGGACGGCGAGGGTGCCAAAGATGAGATTGAGGCACGCATTTCACAGATCAAGACCCAGATCGAAGAGACAACATCTGATTTTGACAGAGAGAAACTTCAGGAGAGACTTGCTAAACTGGCTGGCGGCGTTGCTGTGATCCGTGTGGGTGCTGCTACGGAGACAGAGATGCAGGAAGCAAAGCTTCGTATGGAAGATGCCCTGGCTGCTACGAGGGCAGCAGTAGAGGAAGGTATCATTGCCGGAGGTGGTTCTGCTTATATCCATGCAAGCAAAGCAGTTGCCAAACTGGCTGCTGATATGGAAGGGGATGAGAAGACAGGCGCTAATATCATACTGAAAGCCCTGGAGTCCCCACTTCGCAGAATTGCAGAGAATGCCGGCCTGGAAGGTTCTGTGATCATTGATAAAGTTCGTTCTGAGGAGCCTGGATTTGGTTTTGATGCATTGACAGAAGAGTATGTGAATATGGTAGAGTCTGGTATTCTCGATCCTGCCAAGGTAACAAGAAGTGCTCTTCAGAATGCGACAAGTGTTGCTTCTACCCTGTTGACAACAGAATCCGTTGTTGCTAATATAAAAGAAGATGCACCAGCTATGCCGGCAGGCGGTCCTGGCATGGGCGGCATGATGTAAGAATAGTAACATAGAAATCATCAAAAAAGGGAATAGGGAAAGCCCGGCAGGGTTTCCCTATTCTTGTGATATGTACAGATAGGAGAGCAGTTATGGAACAATCTTATGTAGAAGCGAATGCTAAGAAAAAGACAACAGTGAAGGTTGTCGCATTAAAAATCGTGCTGGTCATAGGGGTTATCTTACTTCTGATGACTACCATGTTCAGTCGTTTTCTTCTTGTATTCGGACTGGCAGCAGCCGTATTTCTATTTTGGTACTGGCCAAGATTTAAGGAAGAATGGGAATATGTGTTCTGCGATGGGCAGTTGGATTTTGATATTATTCAGGGAGGAGAGCGAAGAAAGCATAAGCTCCGCATTGAGATTGAGAATGCAGATGTGATCGCACCGATGAGTTCTTCCCGTATGGATGGGTACCGACATCTGAAAGTGGTAGATTATACCTCTCTTCGTTCCGACGCAAGGATCTATGGTATCGCAACCCGGATATCGGATGAAGGGGAGAAGGTCGTGATCTTATTTGAACCGAATGACCGTATGTTGGAGGCAATGTATTACAAGTGTCCGAACATTGTTGAGAAACCTACCGCGCAGCTGTCATAATTGGAGGCATGGATCATGACAGAAGAAAACCTGGGAGAGTCTCTGTATAATCTTCTGGCAGAGCTGTTGAACAGAAAACTGAACCGGAAAGTTCTGGACAGTATACGGGGAGAATATGGCGTCCTCAGATATCTTGCCTATGTGGAGGATAAGGTCAGTGCAGGAATATTGACCGAACAGCTCCATGTGGTCCCCGGCCGTATGACAGATATCCTCAATAGCCTGGAACACAAGGATTGGATCGTACGCCGCGCAGATGATAAAGACAGGAGGCGGATTCATGTCTGTATTACAGAGAAGGGGAGAGTACAGGCTAAGAAGATGCGGGAAGACATTGGCAAGGAGTATGAAGGTATGTTTCAGATTCTCGGAAGAGAGGATACGCTGGAACTGATCCGTCTCTTAAAGATTGTTCTTGCTTACCCAGGAGGAGAGTAAAGGGAAGCATTCCAGGTAATCTTTTCTAAAAATATTTTAATTCGTATTGCGAAATAATGTATAATCTGATACAATTATTTCGTAATACGAATTTTTTCTTCTGTGTGGTTGAGAGTTTAGGCAAGTTTTTTGAACCGTTATTCAAATAGTGAGGGTAAGCTGTATTAGTATAATTTCAAAGTAATATGCCTAGTATATATATCAGGGAGGTAATATGGTCTATCTGATTGAATATAACTCTTCTGACAGAATGCAGGACCGGGAGACAGAACACAGACTGGGAAGGGAACTTCTGCAGTTTGCCATGGAGAGGAACTATGGCAGTGTATATGAGGTGGTGAGGAAAAGAGACGCCAAACCATTTTTAACCGGGATACAGGGAATTGATTTTAGTATTACTCATACAAAAGGGCTGGTTGCATGCGGCATCGGTGACAGGAAAATAGGAGTAGATGCAGAATACATAAGGCCGTTTGATGAACGTCTGATGGGACGGATCTGTACGAAGGAAGAGATCATATACATTACAGGGGAGAATGACATCATAGAAACGAGAGAAGAGAAGTTTTTCCGTTTGTGGACACTGAAAGAAAGTTTTTTGAAAGCGACAGGGCTGGGACTGTCTTTCCCGATGAGGGAAGTCAGTTTTTCCGCCAGGACATTGGAAAAACAAATGGCAGGCATCAGGGGAAATATACCAGGCTGGTCATATAAGCAGTTCTGGTATGGGGACAGATTTATTGTAACAATTTGTGAAGAGCAGAAGGAGGAATATGGAGGTAATCATGTTAGAAGAATTGAAAGAAATCATAAGCCAGTATGTGGATGTTGAACCAGATAAGATTGTGGAAGATGCCAGATTTATTGAAGATCTTGGTTTTAATTCCTATGATTTTATGAGCATGGTAGGGGAAATCGAGGATCAGTTTGATATTGAGGTAGAGGAGAGGGAAGTCGTCAACGTCAAGACAGTGAAGGATGCGATAGAATATATTAAATCACTTCAGGAATAAAGGGATGGAGGTAAATATGGAAATTAATACGTTACAGGATGTGATCCGCCACAGTATGGCAGCATATGCAGGACAGGCTGCCTATCGTTATAAAGTGAAAAAAGAAGTGATTGACAAAACATATGAAGAGGTGGGGAAGGATTCCATGGCGGTGAGCCGCATGGTGGAAAGCCTTGGAATGAAAGGAAAGCATATTGCTATCCTTGGGACTACAACATATCAGTGGATCGTCAGTTTTTTTGGTGTCACCAACAGTGGCAGTGTGGCCGTTCCCATTGATGCCCAACTGCCGGCAGAGGCAATCTGTGAGTTGTTAGAACGGGCAGATGTGGAGATGCTCTTTTTTGATGAGATCCGTGCCGATGTGGCAGCAATGGCCGGAGAGAAATGTCCGGAGATCCGGCATTTCGTTTCTTTTCAGGCGGAAAATTCCCAGACAGGGGGGATTCAGTCATGGGAGCAGCTGCGGAAGGAAAATGAGGGAGAGTACGAGACAGAGATCGATCCGGACCAGCTCTGTACGATTCTCTTTACATCAGGTACCACAGGGAAAAGTAAAGGGGTTATGCTGTCCCACCGCAATCTCACCGACAATGCAGTGTGTCTTGATATGAAGATCCCGGCAGGGACAGTGACTATGACTCTTCTTCCCATTAACCATGTATATTGTCTTACCATGGATATCATAAAGGGACTCTTTATCGGTGTGACTTCCTGTATCAATGATTCTATTATGCATGTGCAGAAGAACCTGAAATTGTTTAAGCCGGATATGGTACTGCTTGTACCGCTGGTGATTGAGTCCATTTATGCAAAGCTGAAGGCAGCAGGAGGAATGATGCCAAAGAAACTTGTGGCAAAGGCGGCCTTTGGCGGCAACCTGGAGACCATCTGCAGCGGCGGTGCTTATCTTGATCCGGAATATGTGGACCGTTTTGCGGAATATGGAATTACAATACTGCAGGGCTATGGGATGACAGAATGTTCTCCGGTTATCAGTACGAATCTTCCATGGGAAAATAAGAAAGGCTCAGTAGGTAAACTTATGCCAAACTGTGAGGCAAAGGTTGTGGATGAGGAAATTTGGGTTCGCGGCAGCAGTGTCATGATGGGATATTATAAGATGCCGGAAGAGACAGCGGAAACTTTGGAGGATGGCTGGCTAAAGACAGGGGATCTGGGATATGTGGATGAAGACAATTTCGTATTCATCACAGGAAGAAGGAAGAACCTGATCATTCTTGCCAATGGTGAAAACGTATCACCAGAGGAGATTGAAAATCAGTTGAGCCGGGAAGATCTGGTGAAAGAGATTCTGGTGAGGGAAAAGGAGCAGGTAATTGAGGCAGAGATATTCCCGGATTATGATTATGCAAAGAAGAAACGGATTAAGGATATCCGGGACAGCCTGCAGAAGATTGTCGACGAATATAATAAGGAAACGCCTGTTTATAAGCGGATTCACAGTATCATTGTACGGGAAGTTGAGTTTGATAAAACAACAGCAAAAAAAATTAAGAGATTTTAAAGAAATATTATATTGACAAGCCACCAATAAAACGTTACAATAATGAATCAAATACAAAGGCAGCAGGAGTGAGTCTGACAGTTCTGGCAGACTTTGAAGGAGAGAGAAAGGAAGAGAGAGATGGGAACGATTATTGGTGAAGGCATTACATTTGACGACGTATTACTGGTACCTTCTTATTCTGAGGTGATACCAAATCAGGTAAGTTTGAAGACTCATCTGACGAAGGATATCGAACTGAATATTCCGATGATGAGTGCAGGGATGGATACTGTAACAGAGCACCGCATGGCGATCGCCATGGCAAGGCAGGGCGGCATTGGAATTATCCACAAAAATATGTCCATTGAGGCTCAGGCAGAAGAGGTAGATCAGGTTAAGCGTTCGGAGAATGGTGTTATCAGCGACCCATTTTATCTTTCTCCTGCACATACATTACAGGACGCAGATGATCTCATGGCAAAATACCGCATTTCGGGTGTTCCGATCACAGAAGAGGGATCTAAGAAACTTGTTGGTATCATTACAAACCGTGACCTGAAATTTGAGACGGATTATTCTAAAAAAATTAAAGAGTGTATGACCAGTGAGGAACTGATCACAGCGCAGGAAGGAATCAATCTGGAAGAGGCAAAGAAGATTCTTGCGAAAGCCAGAAAAGAAAAGCTGCCCATTGTTGACAAGCAAGGGAACCTGACCGGATTGATCACCATCAAAGATATTGAGAAACAGATTAAGTACCCCAACTCGGCAAAGGATAAACAAGGCCGTCTCCTTTGCGGGGCAGGTGTAGGCGTTACTGCTAATATTCTGGATCGTGTGGATGCACTTGTGAAGGCACAGGTAGACTGTATTGTTATTGATACAGCACATGGCCATTCTGCTAATGTGCTGAAATGTGTGAAGATGGTTCGTGATACATATCCGGATCTTGCTATTATTGCCGGTAATGTGGCAACCGGAGAGGGAACGAAAGCATTGATCGAGGCTGGTGTGGATGCAGTGAAGGTCGGAATCGGTCCTGGCTCCATCTGTACGACAAGGGTTGTTGCTGGAATCGGTGTACCGCAGGTGACAGCGATCATGAATGCATATGAAGTAGCAAAGGAATATGGTATTCCTGTTATTGCTGATGGTGGTATCAAATATTCCGGAGATATGACCAAAGCCATTGCAGCAGGGGCAAGTGTCTGTATGATGGGAAGTATCTTCGCTGGATGCGATGAGAGTCCGGGAAGTTTTGAACTGTTTCAGGGAAGAAAATACAAGGTATACCGTGGCATGGGTTCCATTGCTGCTATGGAGAACGGAAGCAAAGACCGCTATTTTCAGAGTGATGCCAAGAAACTGGTTCCAGAAGGTGTTGAAGGACGTGTGGCATATAAAGGTACGGTAGAGGATACTGTGTTCCAGTTGATCGGTGGAATGCGTTCTGGTATGGGTTATTGTGGAACCAGCACAATAGAAGAGTTAAAGGAAAATGGAAAATTCGTGAAGATATCTGCGGCTTCCTTGAAGGAAAGTCATCCTCATGATATCCATATTACAAAAGAGGCACCAAACTACAGTGTCGAATAGGAATCGTGTGAGGAGGCGGAGATCCCGTCGGGCTCCGCACAGGAAAGGTTTAATCCGCTGTGTCACCATTATAAGTGGCGCAGCGGTTTTTATCATTATCGTCTGTGTTATCTTCTCCTTTCTTTGGAGGGATAAAAGGAAACAAGAGAAGATGAAGGTGTTGCCGCAGATAACCATACAGACGAAACTTTTGAAGCCAAATGAATATTCACGTCCACAGATTAAATTGAAGAAAGTGAGAGGTGTTGTAGTTCATTATACTGCGAATCCGGGTACAGATGCCATAGATAATCGAAATTACTTTAATAATCTCCCCGAGATCAATCAGGGAAAGGAAAAGCCAACCTATGCCAGCAGCCATTTTGTTATTGGCCTTACTGGGCAGATTGTGCAATGTATCCCATTGGAAGAAATCGCCTATGCTTCTAAGGAACGGAATTCAGATACTATATCCATTGAATGCTGTCATCCGGATAAGACAGGAGAATTCAATAAAGCTACATATCAGGCTTTGTCAGAGTTAGTAACTTATCTCTGTATCCAATATGACCTGGAGGCAGAGGATGTGATCCGTCACTATGATGTGACTGGGAAATTGTGTCCACTGTATTTTGTAGAGCATGAAGATAAGTGGAACCAGTTCCGGTCAGAGATTGAAAACCAGTTGAGGAATTAGGGAGGATTCAAGTAGGCGTTGTTGAACTATGTAGGGATATTCAATTTATTCATATACTGCTCCCTTTCCTCTTCCGGAATCTTTAAAGCAGTCATTGCCTGTTCTGGTGTCATATTAGTAGAGTCGATTAAATTTTTGAGAGACATAAGGATGCCTTGGGATATCCCCTGAGATATTCCCTGTGACATGCCTTGAGACATGCCTTGGGATATCCCTTGAGATATACCTTCCCTGAGTCCTTCGCGTATAGCATTCATTTTTATAATCTGGCTGTAACTACCCATACTATTCACCTCCGTTTTTACTTTATCGGACATTATAATTCCAAATTCTTTTTCAAAAATATCTATCTTTTCTGCTGCGCTCTTTTTCGATGAAAAGAAAATAGCAAGTAATCTGAGTAATCCGATGCATTGTTCATCATCTTCCTGTCCCAAACAGATCATAATTACCGTGAGCAAATCGTAATTTTCCTTTTTTATGACAGATGTTCCGTATAGTTGATGTTCACCGAGACAGTAAAGATTGATACTGTTTTTCAAATATTTTGGGGGAGCTGTACAGATCCATATGCCATATACTTTCTCCAGTTTTTCATAGTGGCTGTTGCTGAAGACAGTTCCATATTGTGAGGATATCGCTCTGCACCCATATATGCTGCGTTTGATTAGTGGGTAACCGGGATAGAAATCATTTTGGCTTTCTATGGTTATGTACATGTGGACGATTTTTTCTTTTATAGCTCAACGGCGCCAATTTGAACCCGTTTCTATCACTGCTATTTTGTGAATGCGTGCGTTAGTTTCAATCGCCGTAGCCACCGCTACGACTCATTCAACTGCCTTCGCATTCGCAAAATAACAGTTTAGAAATCTCCGACCGTGGATGGTGGATTTTGGCGAAATACAAGGCTGGAGGACGCAGTCTTGCTGACGCAAGACAAGGACGAAAAACACAGTAGTTCGCCAAAATACGCCGTCCACGGCGGGCTCAAATTGGCGCCGTTGAGCTAAGTGGATGGATAACCTTAAAACTGATATCATAGGTAATAGTTCCTTCCAAAATGGAATTGTTTTCGTTTCGAATGCCTGTGATAAATTCTTCCGGTTTTGGCACATCATCTTGATGGACAGGAACGGAATTTATGGATGGATCTCCCTCTATGTAATGTTGTTCAATTTCCTGTAAACTGCAGTTCTTAAATTCTTCCACACAAGTTTTCAAAATCTGTGCAAGAATACTTCTATGAGAGAGGAGTTTTTTACATAATGCATCCAGTGAATTGTCCACAGTGTCAGACGTTTGTATCAATTTTGTGAGTAAATTGTTCTGTATCATTAATCTCCTTGTATATATAGTAACACATCTTAAAAAGAATTTCTATATATAATAGAAAAAGTTTTATTTTTGCAGTTGGATGTACGATATTTTGGTTATTATCTTAGCAGAGAAACCAGGGAGGCGCTATGTTATATAGTAACAAAGTGAATTCAGGTTCTTTATGAAAAATGATGAAAATCGAGCGCATTGCGCTTTGAATAAAGAAAATAGGGCGTCCTGCGCTAAGGAATTGTTAAAAGTTCCCTAGTGTACTGACCTGTTCATTTAGCTGAAGATGAACAGGTCAATACACTAGTTTAGCGCAGGTTGTACTAGTCCTATAGTTAAAAAAGTGGCCTTCCACTTTATGATGAAAGGCCACTGGTTCTTGCTGTTGTAAAATATCACAGAGAAAGATGAATATCATTTGTACCGTGTTCATATTGGCGGTAGGTGATACCTGCTGATTTCATCATGCGCTTAGCGGCAATGACAGATGGGGTATCCTGATATTTATCTTCCATGTAAACAACCTCTTTGATCCCAGATTGAATCAATGCTTTTGTACACTCATTACAGGGGAAGAGTGTTGTGTAGATACGGGAACCATTTAGATTGGTTCCCGTATAGTTCAGGAGGGCATTCAGCTCCGCATGACAGACAAATAAGTATTTCGTGTCTAATGGGTCTTTGGCATCCCGTTCCCAGGGGTATTCATCATCGGAGCAGCCCTGTGGCATTCCATTGTAGCCAACAGAGAGTATCTTGTTGTCGTTCCCTACGATGCAGGCTCCGACGCTAGTATTAGGGTCTTTGCTCCTCATAGAAGAGAGCATGGCAATCCCCATAAAATATTGATCCCAGGAAAGGTAATTTTGCTTTTTCACTGTTATCCCTCCATTTTTTAGGTATCGGCTATTTTACCGTAATAGAAAGTTTTGCTTTCTTCTTCCCACATTTTACTGTAATGGTTGCTTTTCCTTTCTTCTTGGCTTTTACGACACCGAATTTATCAACGGAAGCGACACTCTTCTTCGAACTCTTATAGGTGACAGCGTCTGTTGTTTTCTTTGTCATGGTTTTAATGCCTACTGTGTAGGTCTTTCCCTTTTTCAGGCTTTTTTTCGTTGCTTTCAGTTTCAGTTTCTTGTTCTTCACTGCCTTTTTGGAAACCTTAACAGTAATCGTAGCTTTCTTTTTCGCATCTGTCTTGGATGTTGCCGTGATCTTAGCTGTACCTGCTGCTTTGGCTGTTACAACACCTTTGGAAGATACAGTGGCAACTTTCTTCTTGGAAGATTTCCAGGTCACAGCTTTACTGAACTTGCCTGTGCCTGTTACGGTAGCAGACAGTGTGACTTTTCCGCCTTTTTTCAGATATACTGTCTTGGTGCCTGGTTTCTGGTTTGCTGCTTTTACAGTTACTTTGCTTACTGTAGCAGTGTCTGTGGTAGGAGGATTTGTATTATTGGTATCATCCTTTTTTGGGTCTTCTTTTTTGGGATCGTCCTTCTTAGTATCTTCAGCAGGGAGAATTGAACTAACAGCATCTGGGTATGTGATATCCCCTTCGGAAAATACACTTGTGCTGGTAACTTTGTCAGGGTCAGGCTGAGGGTCTTCGGATGGTTTAGGAGTTTTTTCAGCAAACATAGCTTCTATTTCATCTTGCTGTAGTACTGTATCATAGATTTTAAACTCATCCAGAGAACCTTTAAATATATCATCCCATGCGTTAATACCAAAGTAGACAGCAGTATTAGCCTGATTTAAGACATCGCTTGGAACAGTAGCAGAATTTTTTAATGTTCCATTAACATAGAGCTTTGCCGATGTACCTTCTACTGTGAAAACGACATGCTGCCACTCATTTGCTGTATAGGAGACTGGGGTCTGGCCTGCAGGTACATCATACCAGGCATTCGTAGACTCATCTCTGGCCCAAATGCCACGGCCAAAAGATAAGTTGATCCAATATTGTGGAGTGAAAGTCCCTAATGCTAAAGTCGGACTCACTGTACTGTTTATTACATCAGGTTTCATCCAGTAGGAAATGGAATAGTTATTATCAATTCCTGTACCATCATGAAGTTTTAATCCATATGAGCCATCCAGATAGACAGCTTTTCCATCTATTCCATCTACATATTGATAAGTAACAGTTTTTGAATTCATGGTTTTGTCTACAGCAACAGCGTTGCCAGCTGAATCGTTAAAGTTAAAATTAACTGCTGGTGTTGAAGAGACCGAACCGGAAATTGCCTTTTTTATAATGACTGTGTAGGCTACACGTGGTTTTTTGTCTTCCGAATATACACAAAGAGAAGCTTTAGTATACATATCAGTTAATGGAACGGTGATAGTACCTTCATTTTTTATAACCTTTCCATCCAAAGTTACAAATCCTTTACTATCACTGGTAGTAGCAGTCAACTCTACAGAAACAGCAGAGCCAGTTACAGTACAGGCATAGGTGTGTCCTTCCTTTTCAATTTCCTGATCATTTATCTTAAGTGATGTCAGGTCATTGGCAGTACCCGGATTTTCCGGTGTAGAAGATGCTGGTGCATTATTCAGGTAAAAATCTGCGCTGGCATCACAATCAGCTAATGCCTTCACTACAAGACTGCCCCCGTCATCAAGGCAAAGGTAATATCCCTCTTTTGCCACGCTTTCAAAAGAAACAGCATTTTCGTTATCTGTCAGCCCCTTTACAGTGCGGAATGTCTGGGCTTTTGCAGTAGCCTCATCGGCGGTAAATGTTTTTCTGTCATCATTTGGATAATGGTAAATATGATCCTGTGCCAGAGAAACTGTATTATCATCATTTACTGTCAAATACAATCCAGGTTTATTTTCGGATTGTATGGAAACATAAGATTCTTTAGACGGATCAGCTTTACCAGCTACGATTGCCCAGTTGGCATCTTGTTTTTTTGGCTGGAAATATGTTCCGACGTTAATATCAGTATATGGGTAGTCGCTATCAGCGCTGGAATTAGTAAAGCTTTCATGTGAGATAACATGTCCTGTATTAGTATAAAGAACATATGGAGTATCTCCGGTTATGCCAATAGCAGTTTCTGGAATCTCATATATGCTGCCATCTTTCTTAAAGTGTAATTCCGTTATGCAGGCGGAACGGCGAGAACCTTTACCTCCCGGAAGAGAACCATTATGATAGACAAAGTAAGTCTTTCCTTTCCAGTCAAATATTGCTGGATGGTTGGTGTTAGCAGTAGCATTAGGAGGCATCAGTTTCTTTCCGAATTGTAATTTTCCATCCATCAGGTTGTCCGTTGTAGCGTATGCCATTTCTTCTCTCCAGCCCCAGGCATAGAAGAGATAGTATGGTCCGGCTGAATTACCATTTGTATCTTTGCGGCGGTAGATCCAAGGTGCTTCTGTAAACATCAGATCAGTAACATCTTTTTCAATGATATCTGCTGTTTTGGAAGTTGCTCCATTTGCCTGTACCCCAAATGTGATCTGACCATCCCCGTTTGTATCTTTTATGGAGATCATATCTTCATTTAATTCACAGACAAACAGTTTTCCATTTCCCCATGCAAGATAACGGTGCTCTACCCCCTGTGCATCTTTTTCTATCCATACAGTTGGGTCAATGTCGTTCCAATCACTGGTCTGTCCGGTAGTTAATGTTCCCTGAACCAGTGGTTTGCCGAGGTCTGTAAAAGGCCCGGTAGGACTGTTTGAAGTTGCTACACCAATGGACTGTTTTCCGGATGAAGTACTGTCCCAGGTACAGTAGTAGAAGTAGTATTTTCCATTGTGTTTCTCAATCTGTCCAGCCCATGCGTCTGTACCAGTGTTTGCCCATGTAATGGAATTTTTGTCAGCGCTCATAATGGTGCCTTCGTGTTTCCATGTTCGCAGGTCTTTTGTGGAGAAACACTGCCAGTCAGGCATATAATATGGTTCATCATTGATACCGGCATCGCGCCCGACATACAGATAGACAGTATCTCCATCTACCAGTATGGAAGGATCTCCTCCATACAACAGATTTGTGCTGTCTGGGTATGTGCTTACGATTGGATTCGAGACCTGCGTTTTTGTGATCGTCGTCTCGACAGGTGTTACGGTGTCTGCTGCGTTTGCCTTGTCAGCGGACAGCAGAGAAACCGGAAAAGATGTCACAACAAGAGCTGCGGCTAGTATTCCGGCCAAAAGTTTGCTTTTTCGCATATGTTCATGCTCCTTTCATTATATATTAAAAATATGTTTTTTAATATTACTATTTTACTACAAAATAGACAAAAGGACAATGTGAAAATATGTTATTTTTGTTGATATTTTCTGTTTTTTCGTTTTTTGCATATAAAAAAGGGCTGACTGAGAACTGCAGCCCTCTAAGAATTGCAAAGCGAATAAATTCGCTAAAGCGATTCTTGCTCCGCACAGGACGGAATTTCCTATATGGATTAGGGTGTCAAAAGGTCTGAATTTCCTTTGCAGGCCAATTTCCTCAATCTTGCACCACAATATCTATCAACGATGCGCCACATCGCCTCAAGATATTGTGGCACAATCTTGAAAAAATTTGCTCTGCAATGAAAATGGACCTTTTGACACCCTAATCCTATATGATAAAAAAGAGGGGGAGTGTCCGAACACTCTCCCTCATAACAAATCATCTGATTTATTAAAAACTTCGACGGGTAGAATTGTAGTTGCAGTACGACTGCCCTCTACATGCTTATAAAAGTATTCCATTACGGAAAACTGCCAGGTTTTTATGCCAGTTTATTTACTGCAATGGTCATTCTGGAAACTTTTCTTGCACAGGTATTTTTGTGGTAAATACCTTTCTTCGTAGCCTTGTCAAGTTCTGAAACAGCAGCTTTCAATGCAGCCTGTGCTGCATCTTTATCATTTGCAGCGATAGCAGCGTCTACTTTTTTGATCGCGGTCTTTACCTTGGAACGGATTGATTTGTTCCTAGCAGCTTTTTTTTCAGAGACAAGGATTCTTTTTTTCGCAGATTTAATATTTGCCAATTCTAGCACCTCCATCGTATATTGTTCAACATTACAATATGGTGTACTGCCCGGACACGGACGTCAGCACAAACACACTTATCTATCATAGTATATCTTGGATTTGATGTCAAGCATTTTCTGGAAAAGTTTTTTGCCTGTGCGCCTTCCTATTAATGTTCACTTTCTGGTTTTGTTATTCGTTGATTGTATCTATTGCTGTGAGGTTTACGCCTAAACTTGTAAGCAATACCTTTAAAGAAATGTAATCTTTTTTCAGGCATTCATAAGTTTTTATCGCATTTTCACTTTTGGCGTTATTCATATGATACTGCACTTTTTGGAAATCGTTTATGGCCCTTTCGATAATTTCAGCATTATTTGGCATTGTATCACCTCCTAATTTTGCTTTGAAAAACAAGTTTTAAGTAGAATCAGCTTACTTTGAAACAGTATATTGATTGAGTTTAGTATACTATAATTTGGGCATAAAGTCTATTATAAACTTGAATCTGGAATAAAAAAGAATCATAAAAAATATGTTTCTGCACATATTAGAAACGTAGCATGTTAGGAACTGTTAACAGTTCCTTAGGAAGGATGTGAGGGAATGTCAGAAAAGAGAACGGATCTGGCATTGGAGGTAAGGGAGAGTTTTCCACGCAATCATGTGGAGGTTCAGGGGGTTGTCCTGGAGAAGAAAAGCTGTGCAGATGGGCAGGCAGAGATAACGCTGGTGCAGATCCGTGATGATGCGGGAAGCAGGGCAATGAAGAAACCGAAGGGAACATATATTACCATTGAATCGGAACTTCTGCTGGATGAAGAGGCAGACAGAGAACCGCTGCTTTTGTGCATCTGTGAACAGTTGGAGAAGATGATAAAGGATATGAAACAGAAATGTGTTTTGATCGTAGGGCTGGGAAACAGGGAGGTGACTTCAGATTCCATCGGGCCAAAAGTAACGGAGCATCTTTTTATTACAAGGCATCTTCGGCAGGAGTTTGGGGAAGAGTTCATGGTGAAAAATGAATATGGATGTGTCAGCGCCATTGCTCCGGGAGTCATGGCGCAGACTGGCATAGAAACAAGCGAGATACTGGAAAGTGTGGTCCATAAGACAAAACCAGACCTTGTGATCGTGATCGATGCCCTTGCATCACGAAGTGTCAGGCGTCTCTGTACAACTGTGCAGATCACGGATACAGGGATTGCACCGGGGGCAGGAGTGGGCAACCGCCGCAGGGAGCTTACGAAAAAAACACTGGGAGTACCGGTGGTGGCAATTGGTGTGCCCACTGTGGTGGATGCAGAGACCATCATTGGAGACCATTTGGAGAGTGTGCTGGAGAAACAGGGATATTCGGAGAATGAGATCGAACAGTTTTTAAAGGAAGTACTGACAAGAGAGACGGAGAATATCATGGTGACACCAAAAAATATAGATGAATCAGTAAACCGGATCAGCCGCGACCTTGCGGATGTCTTGAACCATTGTTTTCAAAAAAAGGGATATTGACAGGTAGAACAGCATATACTGGTACAACGTTACGGTAAGGGGGAAGTGGCAGCAATGAAAAAAACAGCATTCAGGATCATGGGGGGAATAGGCGGCATCTTTTTTGCCCTTATCCTTTTGTGGATGAAAGAGGTTCCGTCAGTGAAAGGGATAGAGGATGCTGGCTGGCTGCTGCTGACAAACTCCCTTGGAGGACATGCAGAAGGATATGCCGCCAATGAAATGGTGCTGGAGATGTTGGGAGGAAAGGAATATTTCTATCCGGGGCGGGAGTCAGAGCAGGAACTGGTTCTGGCAGAGAATCAGAATGGCCAGGGTTCCAGAAGCGTGGACAGTTCTGGAAATAATCAGATTGTGGGAGATGTCTATGGCAGGGAAAGTGAGGAAGCTATGGCGCAGGCAGGGAGTCTTTTACAGGGGGTGCGGAAACCAAATGCTGTTGTGGAGAAACTGCGGAGTACCCTTGATACCAAGTATTTATGGAATAAATTTTATATTATAGATTCTACTACATCAGTGAAAAAAGATATATTTGATGTGAAGAAATTGTTGGAGACAGATTTGAAGTTACCCAAAAAGAAAGGGAAAAAGCAGATACTCATTTACCATACCCATGGTGCATCCGAACATTTTGTGGACAGCTCGGATAAAATTGAAGATTCCATCGTGGGTGTCGGAACGGAACTGGCAAAGGAACTTGAGAAGAAAGGGTATGGGGTATACCACGATATGACACGATATGACTGGATCGACGGGAAACTGGAACGAAGCCTTGCTTATAATGCCGCTCTGGATGGGATACAGAAGATCCGGAAAGAGAACCCAGATATCGAAGTGATGATTGACCTTCACCGTGATTCTGTAGGGAAGGGAAAGCATACATATACAACGATCAATGGTAAGCAAAGTGCTATTGTCATGTTTTTTAATGGACTGAGCCGAAATAAATCAGGTCCTATTGATTATCTGTACAATCCGAATCTCCAAGGGAACCTGGCTTTCAGCCTTCAGTTGAAGTGTAAGGCGATGGAGTATTATGACGGATTTACAAAACCGATCTATCTGAAAGGATACCGGTATAACCTGCATCTGGAGAGCCGTTCCCTGCTGATCGAGCTGGGAAATGAGAACAATACTGTGGCAGAGGCAAAGAATGCTGCAGGTCCCCTTGCGGATGTAATGGATAAAGTATTGTCTGGGCAGGGTTGACCAATGGGTTCAAATTGGCGCCATTGAGCTAAGATAAGAAAATACTATTTTTTGCTGCGTGAAAAAGGCAGATGGTTCAGTTGGTTGCTTTTGACATATAGATGGGCGGTGTTGCACAGGTTATTGAATTGTTCCGGTGAGAGCTGGTGGCAGTATTGGAACAGTCTCAGATAATCATATTCCACTGAATGGGTGAGGGGTTTAGAAGCAGACTTTTCGGATTCACGGATCAGACGGCTGAAGGGAATTCCCAGCCCGCTGGTGAGACGGCCAAGGGTGGATAACTTTACATCAGATTCACCGCGTTCAATCTTGCCAATGGTATTTTTGTCGCAGTCTATGCGTGCGCCGAGTTCTTCCTGGCTGATTCCTGCCACAGTCCGGTATTTGCGGATGGTCAGCCCGATGTGGTATAAAAAGTTATCGTTTGAGAAGTTGTCATTTGTCATGGTTGAAGTTATCCTCTCTGCCTTTCACTGGTTTTCTTTCCCTGCCACCCTATTTTAAAAACTCCAAAGAAATAACTCAACAATCCGCAGTAGTTAATAGTGCATATCCATAAACTATTCTAGTGGTTAAAATATTGCGGTGAACAAAACAATTCCTTGTGTTTATTCCCTGTAAAATGGTATAATGGCGCATGACGCCGAAAAAAGTCGTGATGCGAACTTTCTTTTTTTCTCCAAAGTTGGTATGATATAAGTGGATGTACAGGAAGGAGGAAAGATATGGTTTATGTGGAAAATGAACTGATCGGAAAGCGGCTGAAACATATCCGAAGGGATCTTGGCATGGATTATCCGGATATGGCAGAGGTGCTTGAAATCAGCGATGGTCATTACCGCAAAATCGAAAGGGGTATCTATGGACTGGATGTCCGGAAACTAATGCTGTTGTATTCAAAACTTCAGGTAGACCCGCTGTATATACTGACAGGAAATCCCAGCCGGGGACTGCGGTATCTGCCGGGAAATTATTCTGACAGGGAAACACTGGTCTGTGAACTTTTGGACTATTGCAAAAACCAACTGACAGATAAGGAGGAATAAAACGTGGGCGGCATACTGGTATATCAGAGATGCGGACAGGCAATATCCGGATCGTCAGGGCTATTTCGGTGGATGATCTTTGTTTCAGAACCAGAACAGGTGATCGACAGGCTGGAAAGAGAGCATTACCAGATGGTGATGATCCATCTGGAGGAAGGGGAAGAGAGCGGGCTGAAGGTGGCATCGCTTATCAGGGGGATTCCTGGATATCATCTGACGCCGATTCTTTTTCTTGCCCCTGACCGCCGTTATGAGAAGGCGGCATTCTACGAATATCACTGCTATGATTATCTGGTAAAACCCATCCGGCATAACGAGATTATACGGATTCTCTATCCTTTTTTGATCCAGTTGTATACAGAGAAAAAAGAGAGGTGGATGCGGGTAAAGATTCATGGTACAATAAAGGAAATATTATTGGATGATATCTTTTTTATAGAGAGTGCAAACCGCTCTGCCAGCATTCATACAAGGGATGGGATCATGGAGGTTCCGTATCTTCCATTAAAGCAATGCCTGGAAAGATATGGCAGTGTCTTTGTGCAGTGCCATCGGTGTGTGCTGGTGAACCGGAATTTTATAAAACGGATTGATTACAGGAAGAAGCAGATTGAACTTCCAGGCTGTTATGCAGATATAGGACGTCAGTATGAAATGGTCCTGCGTCAGGAATTTGATGAGCCTTACAGGGGGAATGGCAATGGGAGAGAAGTCTTTGCAGAAGGAAGGGGATAACTGATGAAGGAGATATTTCTGATCCGTCATGGAAGGCAGTGCAGTAAGCTCTGCAATGTAGATGTGGCTCTGGATGAGACAGGGCGGCAGCAGGCTTCCCTTCTGGGAAAACGGCTTATTCCTTATGGGATCGAGAAACTGTATTGTTCTGAACTGATACGGGCAAGGGAGACAGCCGGGATCATAAATGAAAGTCTTGGCATTGCCTGTGAGGTGTTGCCAGACATACAGGAGATCAACTTTGGGGGCTTTACCGGCAAGACGGATGAAGTGATCCGGGATGCTTATCAGGAGTTCAGAAAAAGGCGTTCCCTGCACACAGAAGACCTTCCTTATCCGGAGGGCGGGGAGTGTGGAAGGGATGTAGTGAAAAGGGTTATGCCACAGCTCCGTATGCTCTGTGGCAGGCCGGAGGACCGGATTGCAGTTGTTACGCATGGAGGTGTGATCCGGTCTGTGTGTGCTGAGATTTTAAAGACGGATCAGCGTCACAAATTAAAATTTGCCATTGATATGGAAAATACAAGCCTGACAGAACTAATCTATGATGCAGACAGGGATTTCTTTATCCTGGAGCGTTTCAATGATTTTGCGCATCTGGAAGGGCGGCAGGAACTGCTGCGGAAGGGCTGGAAAACCTCTCTGGAGCGCAATGGCTGAAATCTGGCATGATAAAAAATAAGAAAACTGGCAGTTCTAATACTGCCAGTTTTTGTGTATGATGTTGGCAGAAAAGGAGGTAATACACTATGAATCAACAAAATGCAGTTAATACGGCAGCCAGTTCTGCCCAGACGAAGAGAGTGGCAGACCTTGCTGTGTGTGCCGTGTTCACAGCACTGATCTGTATCTTTACCATGTTTATCCAGATCAGGATATTCCCGACAGAGGGGGGGATGGTACACATTGGAAATGTACCATTATTTTTTGCTGCGGCTTATTTTGGCGGGAAGACGGCAGCGGTCAGCGGCGGTCTTGGTATGTGCCTGTCCGACCTTCTGACGGGCTGGACACTCTACGCTCCGGCGACGCTTATTGTCGTGGGGATCATGGGTCTTGTGTTTGGTGTGATCGTGGACAGGAGACCAACGGTATCACGCCTGCTCATCGCCATTGCTGCTGTTCTTGCCATTAAACTGGCAGGATATTATCTTTTTGAGGCAGCATTTGTCTATCAGAATATAGCCGCACCGATAGTTAATGTGCCGGGGAATACCATTCAGATCCTGACAGGAGCGGTCGTAGCAGTACCTGTTATCTTCGCCGTAAAACCCGTTATGAAGCATTTTGCCGGCAGACAGGTGGAGGGGGAAAACCATGTATAAGATGATGACACCGGGGCCTACCATGGTGGCTCCTTCCGTCCTGCAGGCGAGAAGCAGGGAATTTGGCAATCCAGATGTAGATACTGATTTTTGTGAGGAATACCATAAAGTCTGTACCAGGCTGGCAGAACTGCTGGATACAGAGAATGAGGTATATATTCTTGGAGGGGAAGGAATCCTTGCCCTTGAGGCAGCATGTGCTTCCCTGACAGAACCAGGGGATCGTGTGCTGGTGATCGACAATGGAGTGTTTGGTAAGGGGTTTGCTGATTTTGTGAAAATATATGGTGGTGAGCCTGTTCTTTATACGGTGGATTACCATAAGCCGGTGGAGACAGGAAAACTGCGGGCTTTTCTTGAGAAAGACCATGGTTTCAAATATGCCACAGTGGTACATTGTGACACACCAAGCGGTGTCTTGAATGATATCAGTACCATATGTCCGCTGTTAAAGGAGTATGGGATCCTCACGGTGGTGGATTCGGTCGCCGCCATGTTTGGGGAAGAAGTACATGTGGATGACTGGAAGATTGATATTATATGCGGGGGTTCGCAGAAAGCTCTTTCGGCACCTCCGGGGCTTGCCTTTGTATCGGTCAGCAGGGAAGCTATGGAATCCATGGAGAACAGGAGGACGCCGGTTGCTTCCTTTTACTGCAGTCTTCTTATATTCAAGGACTATTATAAAGAAAAATGGTTTCC
The DNA here is from genome assembly GCA_947643415.1 of uncultured Clostridia bacterium. Classification (GTDB taxonomy): domain Bacteria; phylum Bacillota; class Clostridia; order Lachnospirales; family Lachnospiraceae; genus Eubacterium_F. The sequence goes on from CANRWA010000007.1 coordinate 52,084, forward strand.
TTATACAATGCCCATCAGTGATATCTATGGATTGGCAGAGGCTGTGCGCCTTGTCGGGGAGGACAAAGACAGGATAGAACGGCACCATAGGATTTCGGCAGCGGTCCGCAGGGCAGTAAGGGAGGCGGGACTTTCTTTATACCTGGAACATGGAGATGCTTCTACAGTTACTGTGGTTCTTGTTCCTGAAGGCATCCGGGATCGTGAGATCATCCGGGTGATGAAAGAGGAACATGGGATTCTTATATCAGGGAGTTTTGATGTTCTGGCGGGGAAGGTGATCCGTCTGGGACATATGGGAAATAATGCTAATACAGAGGATGTGGCACAGATGCTCACCGCGCTGACAAAAACGCTGCATCAATTGGGATTTGAGTGTCTGTGTGATATGGGGGAAGTATTTTTGGGGCTGCTTTTCACTCCTCGGCCGGCTATTTAATCATTAAGGGGAAAACAGCTTTTTGTATTGACAAAGTATATATTTATATTTGTACATTGTCATTATTTAACCATTAGATTTACGTTTTGTAAGTAATATTACATAGTAAAACCACCCTAATACTTTGACCAGTTTGGCTGGATCCGGAATAGTTGAAAAAATGGATATTCCTGCACTCTCATTTGTTTATATAGTAGAAGATCTTCAAAATCTGCAGACAGGAGGTGACTGTGTGGACGGATGGTCACAGGAAGAGTTTCGTGTTCTTTATGACAGACATGTCAGTATGCTGTATAAAATATGTATGGTGTATCTGAAAAATGAAAGTGACGCGAAAGACGGAGTGCAGGAAATTTTTCTGAAATTATGGGAAAAGAAGCCTTCTTTTTCAGGTCAGGAACATGAGAAGGCATGGCTGATCCGCCTTGCCAAAAACTATTGTATCAATCAGTTGAGGAGCAACTGGTTCAGAAAGAGAGATGCCCCTCCTGACTGGTCAGCCATTCCAGCAGAAGAAACTGAAGAGGATACAGAATTGCTGGAACTTGTTATGTCGCTGCCTGTAAAGTTCCGGGAGGTATTGTACCTGTATTATTATGAAGAGTATTCCGTCAGAGAGATCAGCAGGCTGCTGGGGCGGAAAGAGAGTACGCTGCAATCCCGGCTGGCAGCGGGACGCGAGAAACTGAAGGAACGTATAATGGATCATGGATTGGGGGCAGAGTATGGAAGACAATAGATGGAAACAGGCATTTGGCGGTATTGCACTTTCGGAAGATGATAAAGAGGAATTATGGAATCAACTGGAGCGGCGCATAACAAGGCATCCGGGAAGAAGGCATGCCATGCGGGCTGCAGCGGTGCTGGCGGCGGTCGTTATTGCCGGAATTGGAACAACACTGATGATCGATGCCATGACAGGAAGCAGGCTGGCCAATGCCCTGGGTATCTGGAAAACCGAAAAAGACAGCCAGGAAATCGTTCAGACGGTGACAGATTATTATTATATTGAGCTGGACAGTGTGTATGCACCAGAGGTAATCGAATGCAGTGATACCCGTATTATCTTTGCTAATTCTTTTGGGTTGGTGGTATATGACCGAAAGAGAGAACAGGTGGCAGGAACGATTGACCTGCAAAAGATACAGTGCAATTATTTTAATGCGGATACTCTCCAGACAAGATTTCTTCTTATGGATGATCAGTTGACTGTGTATAATCTTTCTAAAAAGAAGGTTTCGGGAAAATATTATGTTTTTGACCTGAATCAATGTAAAGACAGGGGAGATGGCATCATAGCATTGGAAACCGTGAAAACAGGGCCTGCTTCCGGCCAGTTGGAGAAGAAGTGGAAGGTGCAGGCAAAGAGCCGTATTTCTACATGGGAGGATCATTCCCGGAAAGAAGAGCTTAGTGACAAGATGTACAGCGAATATTCTATTCAATGGGAAACTGGGGATCATATCAGATACAGAAGTTATCTTGTGGCAGAAGGGACGGAAGAAATAGAGGCACCTGCAGAGAAGAAGCATCAGCTTATGATGTACCATAGACGGCTGGATACGAATAAGACTACAAAAGAAGGATTAAATATCCAGGTGGACAAAACAGGGAAGAATGGGGTGCCTGCCGAAGAAGGACTGCCTGCTTACCGGTATCAGGGGAAAGACCTGGTGCGGAAGGCCCTCTCAGACTGTTTTGCCAGCGACCTGTCACGATATGAAGGGAAGAGACGTAACAGGAAGGGGGAAGAAATGCAGATTGAGCCAGACAGGGAGGATCTGGAGAAGAGAGATCTCAGTGTGCCGCTGATCGATATTGTGGACATTAAAAAAGGGAAAAAATATACAAAAGTATGTGGGACTTTCCGATGGGCAAGTTATTCTCTTTCTGGAAATACGCTGTATGAGGCGGGAGAAGGAGGCGGCATTGGTGTGGCTTATCTGCAGAAGACAGCAGAAGGCTATAAAGTAAAAAAGATCCTGCATCCACGTGATGGCGGCCTGCTTGCCGGGGATCTGAAAGAATTTTGCGGAGGTAATGGGAAATTAGTCTCTGAGATGCTGGAGTGTGACCTCAGAAAACTTTCCAGAAATGTCCTGAAAGAATATGTAAAGCAAAATGATCTGGATATTCACTATGTAAAACAGTTTGGCTGGGATCCGGAAAAGATCTGGTAGACTTTCTATTTTGATTATGGTATGCTGAATAAAACGATCTGCAGTTTTTGTCCGGGAGGTGATAAAATGCCAAATGGCGCCGAAATTATAAGAGATGCACTTAACGATTTTCAGAAAGTCCAGAAACGGATGATGTTGGCAAAAGAAGAGAATGCTGTAAAAACATATGCCGACCTAAAGGATGATTATTTGTCATTAAAAGCATTGCTTACAAGCTTAGGTGTGAATCTTACAGAGATAGACAAGATCAAAGAGTGACACAGCAAGGGTGCAGGACCTGTCAGGGCAGCACCCTTTTATCGCAAGTGTGTTGATGGTTTCTAATTAGAAAGTGTGGTAAGAAACATGGATTTCAGAGAGTTTTTAAATCAGGGATTTGTAATATTAGATGGTGCTACCGGCTCCAACCTGCAGGAGGCCGGAATGAAGAGCGGGGACTGTCCGGAGCTGTGGATCACACAGCATCCGGATATTTTCATTGATCTTCAGAAACGGTATATCGAGGCGGGTTCTGATGTACTTTATACACCGACATTTACGAGTACCAGTATCAAACTGGCAGAATATGGTCTGGAGGAACGGCAGGAGGAGCTGGTTCACAGTCTTGTGGGGCTGACCAAAGAGGCGGTCCGGCTGAGTGGAACGGAACGGAAGATCTATATACTGGGAGACATTTCCATGACAGGAGTACAGTTAGAGCCTGTGGGAAGTTTTCCATTTGAAGACCTGGTAAATGTGTATAAGAGACAGGTTTCCTTTCTGGTGGAGGCAGGAGTGGACGGCTTTGCCATAGAGACAATGATGAGCCTGCAGGAGTGCCGTGCGGCTCTTCTTGCGGTGAAAGAGACCTGTGATCTTCCTGTGATCATAACATTGACCTATCAGACAGATGGGCGGACGTTATATGGGACAAATCCGGAGACGGCTGTGGTGGTACTGCAGGCAATGGGGGCAGATGCAGTGGGGATCAACTGCTCTGCCGGACCGGATAAGATGGTGGAGGCTGTAAAGAAAATGGCAGAGTATGCCACGGTGCCCATCGTCACAAAACCCAATGCCGGGCTGCCACAACTGGAGGATGGCAGGACAGTATATGATATGGAAAAGGAGGCTTTTGCTGACTGCATGATGGCAATCGTGGATGCCGGCGCCACTGTGCTGGGGGGATGTTGCGGCACGACACCGGAATATATCCGGCTGCTTAAGGAGAAACTTACATCTAAGACATTCTCCCTGCGGGGGAATAAACCAGTGCGGGCACTGACAACGGAGCGGAACCTGACACCCATTCGCCTGGAAGGCAATTTTATGATCGTGGGAGAGCGGATCAACCCCACCGGAAAGAAGGCACTTCAGGCAGAACTGAGGGATGGCAGGCTGGATATGGTGCTGGATATGGCAGAGGAGCAGGTAGAGCGGGGGGCGCAGATCCTTGATGTGAATATGGGGATGAATGGCATTGATGAGAAAGAAATGATGCTGCGTGCCATAGATGAACTGACTATGACAGTGGATGTTCCCCTCAGCATTGATTCCAGTTACGTTGATGTGGTGGAGCAGGCGCTGCGGATCTATCCGGGACGTGCCCTGATCAATTCGGTCTCCCTGGAACCAGAGAAATTTGAGCGGCTTATTCCGGCGGCAAAAAAATATGGGGCTATGTTCATTCTCCTTCCTCTGTCGGAATCAGGACTGCCAAAGGATCTGGGTGAGAAAAAAGAGATCATACAGACGATACTGGAAGAGGCGAAGAACCATGGGATGTCGGAAGCAGATATTATCGTGGACGGACTGGTGGCGACCATTGGGGCAAATAAAAAGGCGGCATTGGAGGTGCTGGAGACGATCCGTTACTGTAAAGAGGATCTGGGACTGGCGACGATCTGCGGACTATCTAATATATCCTTTGGCCTGCCGGAGAGAGTATTTGTCAACAGTGCCTTTCTTACCCTTGCCATTGGACAGGGGCTGACTATGGCAATCTCCAATCCATCACAGACACTTCTTGTGAACGCTGCACTGGCTTCGGATCTGCTGCTGAACAAAGAAGAATCCGATCTTCGGTATATCAATGGTGTGTCAGCTATGTCAGTGAGCAGCGCAGACACGAAAGAACGTGTGCAGGAGGTGGAAGGGCATCCCCTCTATATGGCTGTGACAAAGGGAAAGGGCGCCCATATCACGGAGCTCGTAGAGCAGGAACTGAAAGAGGGGAACGAGCCGGCGAAGATCATTGACACTCATTTGATCCCTGCCATTAATTATGTGGGAGAACTGTTCGAACAGAAAAAATATTTTCTTCCGCAGCTCATTGCCAGTGCAGAGGTGATGGAGAAGGCGGTGGCGTATCTGGAGCCGCTTCTGGAGGCAGAGCGCGGTGACGCCAAGCTGGACACCATCATAATGGCCACAGTGAAAGGGGATATCCATGATATTGGAAAGAACCTTGTGGTGCTGATGCTGAAGAACTACGGTTATGATGTCATTGATCTGGGAAAAGATGTGGAGACACAGGAGATCATTGACCAGGCAAAGAAGAAAGATGCTGCCATCATTGGATTGTCAGCACTTATGACAACGACGATGATGGAGATGAAACATGTTGTAGATATGGCAAGGGCGCAGGGAGTCAAAGCGAAGATCATCATCGGGGGAGCTGTGGTGACACAGAGTTTTGCCGATGAGATCGGCGCTGATGGCTATTCTGGGGATGCCAGGGAGGCAGTGAAACTGGTAAACCGATTGCTGGGAAAGGACGAATAAATGGAAACAAAAGTAGATCTCATCATACCAGTATACCATCCGGATGAGAAACTGGAACGGCTCATTGAAAAGATCAATTCGCAGACGCTCAAGCCAGACCATGTGTTTTTTATGCAGACATTGACTGGGACAGAGGAGGATGTCCGCGTGAGAGAGATTCTGGAGAGGGCAGGCCATGCTGTGGTGACAACACTGGAAAAGAGTGAATTTGACCACGGCGGGACACGGAACCGGGGGGCGGCGATGTCGCAGGCGGATTACATGCTCTTTATGACGCAGGATGCTGTGCCTGTAGATGACATGCTCATTGAAAATCTGAGGAGGGCAATGGAAGCAAGTGAAGATATAGCAACTGCTTATGGCAGGCAGCTTCCGGATGACAAAGTGGGGGCCATTGAACATTATACAAGGCAGTTCAATTATCCGCCGGAGAGCAGTACGAAGACAAAGGCAGATCTCCCTGTGCTGGGGATTAAGACATATTTCTGCTCCAATGTCTGTGCCATGTACCGACGGACTGTGTATGAGCAGATGGGCGGATTTGTGCTGCATACGATCTTCAATGAAGATATGATTATGGCGTCGAAGGTGATCCAGGCAGGATACCGGATCGCCTATGCGGCGGAAGCAGAGGTGGTACATGCCCACAGATATACCTACCGGGAACAGTTCAGGCGGAACTTTGACCTTGCTGTATCACAACGGCAGTATCGTGAGGTCTTTGACGGGATACGGTCAGAATCAGAGGGAATCCGGCTGGTTAAGAAGACTATGAAATACTTATTGTCCAAAGGGAAATGGTATCTTGTGCCAGATCTGATCTTACAGAGCGGATTCAAATTTCTTGGATACCGTTTTGGGAAAAAATATGATAAACTTCCTATGGGGATCGTGCGGAGATTTTCAATGAATCCATCGTATTGGAATGGAGGCAGATATGAAAAAAACAGTTCAGATCATAATGGCAACTTATAATGGAGAGAAATACCTGGAAGAGCAGATGGATTCACTGCTTGCCCAGACCTGGACGGATATCCGGGTGGAAGTGTGCGATGACGGCTCTACCGACCATACATGCGATGTAATAGAACGGTATGCGCAAAAAGATTCCCGTATATCCATTCACAGAAATGAGGAAAATAAAGGGTATGTCAGGAATTTCCTTGAGGGTATGCAGCGAAGTGAGGCAGAATATATTATGTTCTGTGACCAGGATGATATATGGGACCAGAATAAGATAGAGGTGACGCTTGGTGCCATGGAACAGGCGGAGCGTGGCAGTGCCGATATACCGATCCTTGTTTTTACAGATGCCATAAATTTTGATTCTGATACAGGGCAGGATCAGGGGCGTTTTCATGAAAAGAGCCATCTGAATATAAAAAAGGTTGACACAGCACACCTTTTCATGGAAAATAAGGTTATTGGGTGTACCGTGATGGTGAACCGGGCCGTTCTGCCATATCTCACTGAGATTCCACAGGAGATACGGGTGCATGACTGGTGGCTTGCCCTGATCTGCAGCCATTTTGGACAGATCGTCTATGTAGACCGTCCTACACTCAGATACCGCCAGCACAGTGGAAATATGATTGGCGGCAGTTCTTTTGGCAGTTATGTGAAAGACCGCCTTGCAGGAATCCGGGACCAGAGAGAGGCGCTGCACTCCTCTTACCGGCAGGGACAGGCATTTCTTTCCTTATACAGTGACCGCATGACACAGGAACAGCGGGAGACTGCACAGAAGTTTGCAGCGCTCGCCGAAACCGGATGGTTTATGAGGCGGTGGAATATGATGAAATACGGTTTTACTAAGAGTGGGATGGTGCGCAATATAGGGTTATTCTTTCTAATGTGATGGGATACGGCACAGATACACAAAAGCGTGTGAGAATGGAGGAAAACATGGGAAAAACAAAGAAAAAAAGCAGAGCTAAGGTGATTGGAAGGGTACTTCTGGTATTGGGACTGATTATGTCCATGACAGTGGGCAGTGCTGCCGCAGTAGTAGTACACAAAGGAAATTCAATGCTGGATCTTATTAACTATGATGACCAGAATACCCTGTCTGGATTGGATCTGTCGAAATATAAGCTGGATAAGGATACGGATGTGGTAAATATCCTTCTGGTAGGGGCTGATAAGAATAATGATGAACAGGACAAGGATGTAGACAGGCGTTCCGATTCCATGATGATCGCCACACTGGATGTCAAGCACAATAAGCTGAAGATCACTTCCCTGATGAGGGATATGTATGTGCAGATTCCGGGGCATGGGGGAAATAAGCTGAATGCTGCTTATTCTTTTGGCGGCATTAAACTATTGTATGAAACACTGGCAGAGAATTTTGGGATCAGTGTGGATGGTTATGCCGAAGTGAATTTCGATGCTTTCGTCAATGTCATTGATGAACTGGGAGGAATTGAGGTGACAATGACAGAATCTGAGGCAAAGAATCTGAATAGTACAAACTATATTAAGCGCAAAAAATACCGGAATGTCAAGGTGGGTAAACAGGTGATCAATGGTTATCAGGCGCTTGGTTACTGCCGTATCCGCCATGGAAAGAGACAGGCAGATGGTACTTTGCCGGGGGTTTATACAGCCAGCGGGAAAGGCGATGATTATGGACGCACTGAGCGTCAGCGGCTGACGATGCAGGCAGTGTTAAAGAAAGTGAAGGCTCTGTCTCCGGAGGAACTTCTGGAACTGGCAGAGGTAGTGATGCCAAATATAACAACCGATATCTCCAAAAAGAAGATCTATACCTATATGATGACAGTGATTCAGATGGGTACGACAGAGCTTCATCAGTTCGCGATCCCCATTGAGGGAGGCTTTACTTCCCAGACCATCAATGGCGGTGACTGCCTTGTTCCTGATCTGGATGCCAATAAGTCTGCTTTGAAGAAATTCATCTACAAGAGTTGACAATAAGGTGCGATGTTGTTAAAATGGTAAAAGCGAATTCAGAATTACTGTCCGCTTTCCGTCTGCTGCGAAAGCAGATATACTTGTATAAGACTGATTTCGCAACAGACGGAAAAAGTGGTCAGTATGACCACCCCGCCAGCATGAGTAAAAGAGAGCTGCATAGCAGCGGTGCACGGCGAAGCCGGGCACTTTTACGAATGGTCAGGCGGGGGGCGGACAGTAATAGCGGAGTGAGCAGAAGAATTCATCAGAGTTAGAAAAGGGGGAAAGGGCTCATGAGTAAAGTAGTTCTGTCCATATTAGTAAATAATACATCAGGTGTTCTCAGCCGTGTGACCGGATTGTTCAGCCGCCGTGGATACAATATTGACAGTCTGACAGTTGGTGAGACAGAGAACCCGGCATTTTCCCGTATGACAGTATCTGTGACGGGAGATGACATTATACTGGAGCAGATAGAGAAACAGGTCAACAAACTGGAAGATGTAAAGTCTGTCAGGCAATTGACCGGAGAGGCGTCGGTTTGCCGTGAACTGATCTTAGTGAAGGTAGAGGCAGACAGGGATGCACGTCCGGCGATCAATGCTATTGTAGAGATCTTCCGCGCGAAGATCGTTGATGTGGCAGATACCTCTTTGATGATTGAACTGACTGGTAATCAGGCAAAGCTGGACGCTTTTATCAAGCTAATTGAAGGATATGAGATCAAAGAACTGGTACGTACCGGAATATCAGGGCTTGCCAGAGGATTTCATGATGAGGCAGCAGGGCTTTAAGATCTTTCTTTATCTGGATGGAACTTATATATTATCCCACTGTATTTCTTTGAAAACCACCCACGGGTTTTCCCGGAGAGGCTTTAAATACAAATTATATTAGGAGGCTGTAAATATGTCAGAAGCAAAGATTTTTTATCAGGATGACTGTAACTTAGCTGCATTAGATGGCCAGACCATAGCCGTAATCGGATATGGCAGCCAGGGACATGCACATGCGCTGAATGCAAAGGAATCAGGATGCCATGTCATTATTGGTTTATATGAGGGCTCCCGTTCCTGGAAGAAGGCAGAGGAACAGGGATTTGAAGTATATACAGCAGCAGAGGCTGCAAAGAAGGCAGACGTTATTATGATCCTCATCAACGATGAGAAACAGGCTGCTCTGTATAAAGAGTCCATTGAGCCAAACCTGGAAGCTGGAAATATGCTTATGTTTGCCCATGGATTTAACATTCACTTTAACCAGATCGTTCCGCCGGCGGATGTGGACGTTACCATGATCGCGCCAAAGGGACCAGGACATACAGTACGCAGTGAATATCAGGCGGGCAAAGGGGTTCCATGTCTGATCGCAGTACATCAGGATGCAACAGGAAAGGCACAGGAGAAAGCACTGGCTTATGCGCTGGCGATTGGTGGTGCAAGGGCAGGTGTCCTGGAGACGACATTCAGAACTGAGACAGAGACAGATCTCTTTGGTGAGCAGGCAGTTCTGTGTGGCGGCGTATGTGCTCTGATGCAGGCTGGTTTTGAGACATTGTGTGAAGCCGGATATGATCCGCGAAATGCATATTTTGAATGTATCCATGAGATGAAGCTTATCGTTGACCTGATCTACCAGAGTGGTTTTGCCGGAATGAGATATTCCATATCCAATACAGCAGAATACGGTGATTATGTCACTGGACCGAAGATCATTACAGAGGATACAAAGAAGGCAATGAAGAAGATTCTTTCAGATATTCAGGATGGTTCTTTTGCGAAAGAGTTCTTGCTTGATATGTCTGAGGCAGGCGGTCAGGCTCATTTCAAGGCAATGAGAAAGTTAGCTTCTGAACATCCATCAGAGGTTGTCGGTGAAGATATCCGTAAGCTGTATAGTTGGAATGGTGAAGACAAACTGATCAATAACTAATTATATGCTTATAAAAAAGGGCTGGTTGCGAACCGCAGCCCTCAAAAACACTTCGTGTTTTTGTTCCGCATAGGATGGACTTTCTTATAAAGTAAAAAGAGGAACCTGCTTGTTTGTAGGTTCCTTTCTGTATATAGACAGATCAGGATAGGAGAAAAATATATGGTAAAACTGATTGTATCCGATATAGATGGAACTCTGGTGGGAGATGGACAGGGGGAAGGGGCGCTGAATCCGGCATATTTTGAGGTGATCCGGGGACTGACGGCAAGAGGTGTGAAATTTATGGCATGCAGTGGGAGGCAGCGCCTGAGTATTGCTAAATTGTTCCGTCCCATCGAGAAGGAAATCTTTTATGCCTGTGATGGAGGCAGCATTGTGTATCAGAATGAGGAGATGCTGTATGCCAGGACATTTTCGAAGGAAACGGCTGTGGAACTGATGCGGGATGCGGCGCAAGTAGAGAAATGTGATTATATGGCCTGTGGCACAAAACATGCGTACTGCCGCTGGGAGGACAGTGAATTATACCGCTGGATGACAGAGGGGTATGGGTATGACATCCGTGCTGTGGGCAGCGACTTGCCAGATTGTATCAATGAAGACATTGTAAAGGTGTCTATCTATCATCATGATCATGCGGAGGAATTGACAAATCCCTGGTTCCGTCCCAGGTGGAAGGATAAAGTAAAGCTTACGTTAGCAGGGATACAATGGCTGGACTGTGTTCCGGAAGATGCCGGGAAGGGAGCGGCAGTTGCCTTTATGCAGAGGCATTTTGGCATTAATCCTTCTGAGACTGTCGTTTTTGGGGATAATCAGAATGATATAGAGATGTTTTCACTGGCAGGGCGAAGTTATGCTGTGGCCAATGCAAGGGCTGAGGTGAGGGAAGCTGCTTTACATGAATGTGAAAGTTATGAGAATGACGGGGTCTTAAAGATTATGAAAAATCTGTAAAAGAAAGGGATATTTATATTGCAAAATGTACGATTGTGTGTTATCATGACGAAATAACCGAATTATAAAAAAAGTATAAAGAATTTATAAATTTTTGTTCTAAATTGTATTTTGGCAGCATATATATCTATTATGAGAAAAAAGTCTGAATACGATCGGACAAAAAAACGAAGGGGGTCATGTAATATGACAGATAAGATTTTAGGAAACAATCAGGTAAATGTATATGGTGAAGTTGTGAGTGAATTCACGTTCAGTCATGAGGTGTATGGAGAGGGATTTTATATGCTGCAGCTTTCAGTAAAGAGGTTAAGTAAGGTGTATGATACTATTCCGCTTATGGTTTCGGAGCGGTTGATCGATGTATCACAGGATTACCGGGGATGCTTTATGGAGGCCAGCGGGCAGTTCCGTTCTTATAACCGCCATGAGGAAAATCATAATCGTCTTGTACTCTCTGTGTTTGTACGGGATTTACATATTGATGATGTGGAACAGGAAAACGACAAGCCAAATTACATTTTTCTGGATGGTTATCTGTGCAAGCCTCCGGTATACCGTAAGACACCACTTGGGAGGGAGATTGCTGACCTTCTTATGGCAGTGAACCGCCCCTATGGAAAATCAGATTATATACCTTGTATCTGCTGGGGAAGAAATGCCAGATATGCAGATGGCTTTGAGGTAGGAGAGCATGTGCAGCTCTGGGGCCGGATTCAGAGCCGTGAATATCAGAAGCAGATTTCTGAGGACCAGTATGAAACGCGGATTGCTTATGAAATTTCCGTGAGCAAACTGGAGTGTGTGGAAGAGAGCGGAGAGATCACAGCCGCGTCAGAGATTTCAGAGGAAACTATTTGAAAATAATAAAAAATGTGGTATAATCTTGTCCATACTTGTGCGAATGGAGGTAAGTATGGATACGAGAGTTGTACAAGCGTTCTATGGACAGGGTAAGGGAAAGACATCGGCGGCAGTGGGCCAGGCACTGAGGGAAGCAGGGGATGGCCAGCATATTACAGTGGTTCAGTTTTTGAAAGGGAAGGTCGCAGATGAGTTTAAGATCCTTGCCAGGCTGGAACCAGATGTGCAGATCTTTCGGTTTGACCAGTCTGAGTCCAGTTACTGTGAACTGTCTCTTCAGGAAAAAGAGGAGGAGAAACAGAATATTTTAAATGCTTTTAATTTTGCCAAGAAGGTGATCGAGACAGGGGAAAGTGATGTGGTTATTCTGGATGAATTACTCGGATTGGCAGACCTTGGAATCATTCAGACCGGGGATATCGCAGAATTGCTTCAGCTACCTGGTGATTATAAGAGGCTTTATATAACGGGCAATACACTGGCAGATGAACTGGTTCCATATATTGATGTGATCTGTGAGATCATGTTAGTGAAAGATAATACTTGACCTTTAAGGGGAATCGTGGTATCCTTGACAAATAAGGTAGAGGCGCGGATTTTATCAGTAGGCAGCCGTACATGTCAGGCATGGAAGAGGGCTGCTGAAAGGAACATCCGCCGAAGGGGAAATTTGCCTGGACATTTTTCTTCTGGGCGCATGGTGAAGAACCATGTGACTGTCATCTGTAAGATGGAGTGCTACTCACAGGATAGATCATGGTAAGAGCTGGCACTTCTGTGTCAGCTCTTTTATCTTATAGGAAAGTTCACCATGTGCGGAGCAAGAATCGCTATAGCGAATAAATTCGCTTTGCGATTCTTGGAGGGCTGCGGTTCTCAGCCAGCCCTTTATCTTATAGGAAAGTTCACCATGTGCGGAGCTAGAATCGCTATAGCGAATAAATTCGCTTTGCGATTCTTAGAGGGCTGCGGTTCTCAGCCAGCCCTTGGAAAGCTGGCAAACAATGTCATAGAAAGGATGAGAAGAATGGCTATTTTTACAGGAGCGGGTGTAGCGTTGGTTACACCGATGAATGAAGATGGAAGTGTAAATTACAGCAAACTGAAAGAACTTCTTGAGTTCCAGATTGCAAACCATACCGATGCCATCATTATCTGTGGGACAACAGGAGAAGCGTCTACTCTCACAGATGAGGAGCATATAGAATGTATCCGGTATACATGTGAGGTTGTGGACAAGAGAATCCCGGTTATCGCTGGAACAGGTTCTAACTGTACTGCTTCTGCTGTCTATCTGTCACAGGAGGCAGAGAAAGCTGGTGCTGACGGACTTCTTCTTGTGACGCCATATTACAATAAGGCGACACAGAATGGATTGAAAAAGCACTATATAACGATCGCAGAGAGTGTGGAGATCCCGATCATTCTCTATAACGTACCGAGCCGTACCGGAACTGCCATTTCGCCGCAGACTCTTGTGGAACTATGTACAGAGGTGCCGAATATTGTAGGGGTGAAGGATGCGACAGGTGATATTTCAGAGGTTGCGCAGGTAATGAGCCTGGCAGATGGTAAGGTGGATCTGTATTCTGGTAACGATGACCAGATCACAGCTATTTTATCCCTGGGGGGCAAGGGTGTGATCTCTGTACTGTCCAATATCCTTCCACAGGAGACACATGATATTGCTGCATCCTATCTGGCAGGGGATGTGGAGAAGAGCAGGGAACTCCAGTTTAGATATTTTGCCCTGGCGAAGGCTCTGTTTTATGAGGTAAATCCAATTCCCGTGAAGAAGGCGATGAACCTTATGGGTATGGAAGTGGGTGGACTGCGTCTGCCGCTGACAGAGATGGAAGAAGAAAATGCGGTAAAACTTGCTCAGGAAATGAGAGAAGCAGGATTGCCTGTAAAGTGATACGTGAGCGGACGCTCCAGAATGGAGGATAAGATGACAAGGATTATAATGAGTGGCTGCAATGGAGCCATGGGAAGAACGATCACAGAGATTGTGAAGGAAGATCCGGATGCTGAGATCGTTGCAGGAATTGATCTGGTGGACAATGGGACAGATGAGTATCCTGTATTTTCTAATATAGAAGAGTGTACAGTAGAGGCAGATGCCATAATTGATTTTTCAACACCGAAGATCCTGGACAGACTTCTTTCCTATTGTGAAGAGAAGGGAATGCCCATTGTATTGTGTACTACAGGGTATACAGAAGAGCAGTTGTCACAGATCGAGGCAGCAGCGGAAAAGATCGCTGTCCTGAAATCAGCGAACATGTCACTGGGTATCAATACCCTGATGAAACTGGTGCAGGATGCAGCAAAAGTCCTGGCAGCAGAAGGGTTTGATGTTGAGATCGTGGAGAAACATCACAACCAGAAACTGGATGCCCCGTCTGGGACCGCATTGGCGTTGGCGGATTCCGTGAATGAGGCGATGGGGAATCAGTATGAGTATATTTATGACCGCTCTCAGAGGCGGGAGAAGCGTGGAAAGAAAGAGCTTGGATTATCGGCTGTACGCGGAGGCACCATTGTAGGTGAGCATGATGTGATCTTCGCTGGCAAGGATGAGGTCGTTACTTTTTCCCATTCTGCCTACAGTAAGGCAGTATTTGGCAAGGGTGCCGTATCAGCAGCAAAGTTCCTGAAAGGAAAAGAGAGCGGGCGCTATGAAATGTCAGATGTAATCGCAGCGAATTAGCGCTGTACTAGTGTACTGACGGGATGGACAGTAGTTTAATTGGTGTGTGAATGGAGGTAGGAATGAAACCCATTTTAATTGCAGATATCGTAAAGGCAGTGGGCGGCAGGCTTCTCTGGGGAGATGGCAGCAATATGGTGGATCATGTGGTCATTGATTCCAGAGAGGCTGCACCAGGGGCTCTATTTGTTCCCATCATAGGGGAGAGGGTAGATGCCCATCGGTTTATCCCAGATGTCCTGGAAAAGGGGGCTGCCTGTACATTTACTTCCGATGATTCAGTCAAAGGAGAGCCAGGAGCAGGTATCTATGTAGAAGATACACTGCGGGCACTGCAGGACTTGGCAGCCTGGTACCGGGCACAGTTCCAGATACCAGTCATCGGCATTACAGGAAGTGTGGGAAAGACTACCACAAAGGAAATGATCGCAGCAGTGATGGAGACGAAGTTCCAGACGGTAAAGACACTGCGCAACTTGAACAGCCAGATCGGCGTGGCACTGATGATGTTCTGTCTTGAAGATGATACAGAGATGGCAGTCTATGAGATGGGGATCAGCATGCCTGGTGAGATGGACCACCTGGTGGATATTGCCAGGCCGGAGACAGCAGTGATGACTAATATTGGCGTTTCCCATATTGGAAATCTTGGCAGCAGGGAAAAGATCTGCTCTGAGAAAGGGAAGATCATTACGAATTTCTCAAATAGTGGTAAGCTGTATATCTGTGGGAATGGAGACCTGAGGGAATTGTCCGCTTCCTGTATCCCTTATGGAAAGTGCAGGGGAGAGTGTGAGACAATATATTATGGAACAGAGCCAGGCTGTCTGTATTATGGTGACCAGATTCGGGCAACAGGAGATGGACAGAGTTTTGTGTTCCATTATCCCGGGGGGGAGACAGAAGTCCGTCTGACAGTGATGGGAGCCCACAATATTAATAATGCCATTGTGGCGCTGGCCCTTGCCTGTCAGTATCAGGTGCCGCTGGAGGGAGCCAAAAAAGCACTTTTGGCTTATCAGCCCATTGCAATGCGTGGTGTGGTGAAAGAAATTCATGGGGTGCATATTATTGATGATACCTATAATGCCAGTCCCGATTCCATCAACAGTAACCTGCATGCCTTATTTGACTACAGTCTTACCGGGAGGAAAATCGCAGTACTGGCTGATGTGCTGGAGCTTGGAGACCGCTCCCGTGAACTTCATGAGGGGATCGGCAGATATATCCTGGAGGAAAAGAGACAGGGAAGGGAACTGGCTTTTCTTGTGACCGTGGGCGAGGAGGCCAGGGCGATCCATGAGTACGTGTCTGCCGGTTCAGATATTCCGGCTGTTCACTGTAAAGATAATGCAGAGGCTGCACAGGCAGTGAGAGACAGGATGGCAGAAGGGGATTGGATTCTGGTGAAAGGCTCCCGGGGCATGCATATGGATGAAGTGGTGCAGCAGTTGATAAAGGAGTGACAGGTTGTTTGCAGATGTGATTGTAGATATCTCGGTGGAGGCATTGGACCGGACTTTTCAGTACCGGATACCAGAAGAGATGGAAGCAAAAGTGTCACTTGGGTGTCGGGTACTGATCCCTTTTGGCAGGGGAAACCGGGAAATATCTGGTTTTGTTATTGGAATATCAGACCAGGCAAAATGGCCGGCTGAGAAGATGAAGAGCTTGTCAGCCATAGAGGAAAAGGAAGTTCCTGTAGAGGGACAGCTTCTGCAGCTTGCCGCATGGATACGGGAACACTATGGTGCCACCATGAATGAGGCACTGAAAACTGTTCTGCCAGTAAAGAGACAGGTTAAGTCAGTGGAAGAACACTGGCTTAATTTTGCTGTTTCGGAAGACCAGGCAAGAAAAGAGCTGGACCGATGCCGGCTGCGGCACTATAAGGCAAAAGCAAGGCTTCTTGCAGGAATGTTTGAAGAGGGTGGGGAAATGACCACCCGCTTGGCGGCGAAGAAATATGGAGTGGCAAAGACTGTGGTGGATGGCCTGGTTAGGCAGGAAATACTTATTATGACGAACCGGAGACGTTACCGTAACCCGTATGAGAATGAACCAGTACAGGCAGGACGTGGAATCACTTTGAATGACCATCAGAGGGAGATCACAGAGCACTTTGGCAGACAGTACAGGCAGGGGATCCGGCATACATATGTCTTGTATGGAGTGACAGGCAGCGGAAAGACAGAAGTTTACATGGAGATGATCCGGCAGGTTCTGCTTCTCAGGAAACAGGTGATCGTGCTGATTCCGGAGATCGCGCTGACCTTTCAGACGGTGAGGCGGTTTCAGGATCATTTTGGTGACAGGGTATCTGTTCTCAATTCTCGTATGTCAGATGGTGAGAGATATGACCAGTATGAGAGGGCCAAAAAAGGTGAGATTGATGTTATTATAGGTCCCCGCTCTGCGCTTTTTGTCCCTTTTGAGCACCTGGGGCTGGTTATTATGGATGAAGAGCACGAGAATAGTTATAAAAGTGAGAGTCCGCCAAAATACCATGCAAGGGAAGTAGCTCTGCAGCGGGCTGCTATGGCTGGGGCAAGTGTTGTGCTTGGTTCTGCCACGCCTTCTGTGGAAACGTATCAGGCTGCCATGGAAGGGCATTATCATATGTATCGACTGACAGAGAGAGCAGGCGGCGCACAGATGCCACAGGTTCATGTAGTAGATCTGCGAGAGGAATTGAAGGCAAAGAACCGATCTGTGTTCAGCCGTCTTCTGCAGCAGAAGATCAGGGAGCGTCTTGAGAGGAAAGAACAGGTGATACTTTTTCTGAACCGGAGAGGATATGCCGGACATGTTTCTTGTCGTAGCTGTGGTTTTGTGTTAAAATGTAATCATTGTGAGGTTTCCATGACTGCCCATAAGAATCATGTAGGTGATGTGGATACACTGGTCTGTCATTATTGCGGCCATGCCATTGCTATGCCAGAGGTGTGTCCGAAATGTGGTTCCCCTTATATTGCGTCTTTCGGACTTGGCACACAAAAGGTGGAGGAAATGCTGCACAGATTATTTCCGCAGGCACGGATCCTGCGCATGGATGGTGATACTACCAGTGGAAGGCAGGGGCATGAGAAAATATTGGATCCATTCCGGCAGGGGAAGGCAGATATTCTTATCGGGACACAGATGATCGTGAAAGGGCATGATTTCCCAAATGTCACACTGGTGGCAGCATTGGCGGCAGATCTTGGCATGTATGATGGAGATTACCGCAGCAATGAGAGGACATTTGATCTTTTGATGCAGGCCAGTGGCCGTGCCGGGAGAGGGCACAAGCCGGGCGAGATGGTGATACAGACATACGATCCAGAACAGTATTGTGTAGAGGCAGTCCGTCATCAGAAGGCAGAGATTTTTTATGAGAATGAACTTGCTTTTCGGAGGATCACAAAGTATCCGCCATATTCCTATATGCTGGCAGTACTTGTACTGGCAGAGGAAAAGGTGTGTGGGAAAGACTGTATTGAAGCACTGGCACACCAGATCCGGTGCATGGGTGGAATCTCACTGATCGGGCCGGCAGAGGCAGGACTGAGCCGCGCGAAAGACCGATACCGCTATGTGCTGTACATAAAGACTGCAGATGAGGAAACTGTTGTGGATGTGAAACATCAGTTGGAATTGTTTAGTTTAAATTCAAAATGGGAAAAATTATGTAGTATTCAATATGATCTGAATCCGATGTCCGGATACTGATAAATATGCATGGAGGAAAGGAAATGGCAATAAGAAACATTCGTGTGATGGGAGATGACATTCTCACAAAAAAATGTAAACCTGTGAAAGAGATGACAGAGAAAAATAAGCAGTTGGTAGAAGATATGCTGGAAACAATGTATGAAGCGGATGGCGTAGGCCTGGCAGCGCCACAGGTTGGTATATTAAAGCAGATTGCGGTTATAGATGTGACAGAAGAGAGGAACCATCCGATCGTACTGGTGAATCCGGAGATCGTAAAGGCAGAAGGGGAGCAGCGCGGCAGTGAGGGCTGTCTCAGTGTGCCGGATAAGGTAGGGATCGTTATCCGGCCCAATAAAGTAAAGGTAAAAGCATTTGACATTAATATGAAACCTGTTACTATCAAAGGAGAAGACTTGCTGGCACGTGCCCTGGTACACGAGATTGAACATCTGGAAGGAATTTTGTATGTGGATCGGCTGGAAGGGAGGCTCTACGACGTAGATGAATTTGAAGAAGAGGAATAAGGGCTGCCGTTCCTCATGGATCATTTAAAAATCGAAGATATGCCTGCATAATCTGAGATTTTTAAATGATCCATGAAAGCGGGCGATAGCCCGCTCCGAACAACATGAGCAAAAACGAGCTGCGCAGCAGCGGCGCCCGCATGAGGCGGGCGGTTTTGCGAAGGTTGTCGGAAGGAACGGCAGAGAGCCGAACAACATGAGCAAAAACGAGCTGCGCAGCAGCGGTGCCCGCGTGAGGCGGGCGGTTTTGCGAAGGTTGTCGGAAGGAACGGCAGAGAGAAAATAATAGGAGGACCATTTGCATGAAAGTAATATTTATGGGGACGCCGGATTTTGCAGTCCCTGTCCTGCAGGGACTGATTGACTCACCAGAGCATGAAGTAACTGCAGTGGTAACACAGCCAGATAAGGCAAGGGGCCGCAGTGGGAAATTGGTATTTACCCCGGTGAAAGAACTGGCAGTGGCGCATGACATATCTGTCTACACACCAAAACGTGTGAAGGATCCAGCGTTTATCACAACACTTCAGCAGATTGCATGCGATGTCATTGTAGTGGTGGCATTTGGCCAGATCCTCTCAAAGGAAATACTGGATTTTCCACAATATGGCTGTATCAATGTACATGCATCGCTTTTACCGAGATGGCGTGGTGCGGCACCGATGCAGTGGGCGATCCTGGAAGGTGATGAGAAGACGGGCATCACTACGATGCAGATGGATGAGGGATTGGATACCGGGGATATGCTTCTCAGGACAGAAGTTGATATCACTCCGGAGGAGACAGGGGAGAGCCTGCATGACAAAATGGCGGCACTGGGGAGTGATCTTCTTCTCCGCACGTTGTCAGATGCACAAAGGGGTGAACTCCAGCCGGTTCACCAGGAGGAAGAGCAGAGTACTTATGCTGCGATGCTTGGCAGAGATACCGGACATTTGGACCTGGCCTGGGATGCAGTGAAACTGGAGCGATATATCAGAGGGTTGAATCCCTGGCCCAGTGCATTTACCGGATATCAGGGTAAGATACTGAAGATATGGAAAGCGGAAGTTCTGGACAGAGAGACAGATAAGGCACCAGGCACCGTAGTGGAGACAGCAAAGGACAGCTTTACGATACAGACGGGCAGGGGATGCCTGCGTATTTTTGAGGTTCAGCTTGAGGGCAAGAAACGTATGGATGCCGGAAGTTTCCTGCGGGGTGTCCGTATTGAGGAAGGAGAGATCTTATGTATGTAGGTGGTTATGGCGGATTTGGAGGGTGGCATATGATGTGGGATCCCACTTATGTGCTTGTACTGGCGGGAGTCGTACTTTCCCTTATCGCCTCGATGATGGTAAAAAGTACATTTTCCAGATACAGCACAGTGCGGAGTTACAGTGGCATGACAGGAGCCCAGACAGCACAGAGAATCCTTGACCATGCCGGGATCCGGGATGTGAGCATCGTACGGGTATCCGGGCATCTAACGGACCATTACAATCCAAAGACAAAGCAGGTGGCATTGTCAGATTCTGTGTATGGAAGCAATTCTGTGGCAGCTATTGCCGTAGCGGCACATGAGTGTGGACATGTGATCCAGCACGCCAATTCCTATACCCCTTTAGCTGTTCGGTCAGCTTTGGTTCCACTGGCAAACTTTGGTTCCGGAATATCCTGGTTTGTCATTATTGCCGGATTGATCTTTAGTATCCAGCCGCTTGTGACAGCAGGGATCATATTGTTCAGTTTCGCCGTGCTGTTCCAGATTGTGACTCTTCCGGTAGAATTTAATGCCTCACACCGTGCCCTGAGGATCTTACAGGAAACAGGAATTCTGGGAAATGATGAAGGGCATTCTGCGGGCAAAGTACTTCGCGCCGCAGCAATGACTTATGTGGCGGCAGCGGCAGCGTCCATTCTCCAGCTTCTCCGGCTGATTATTTTATCAGGAAGGAACAGAGATGATTGATGAGAGAGCTGGCTTATGATATTGTCTGCGGGACACTGGAGGGAGAAGGACATAGTGATGAGCTGCTCCATACTGCATTTCGTCTGAATACAGGTCTGTCCTCGCAACAAAAACGGTTTCTGAAAAATCTTTCCTATGGTACGATAGAGAGATGCATTGAACTGGATGCGATATTGAACCAGTATTCCCGTGTCCGGGTTCACAAGATGGAGCAGCCGGTGCGCACGGTACTCCGCATGGCACTTTATGAGATTCGTTATATGGATCAGGTACCAGAATCGGCATCCTGTAATGAGGCAGTGGAACTGGTGAAGAGAAAAGGGGCAGGAAGGTATGCTTCCTTTGTCAATGGTGTCCTTCGGACACTGGTACGGCAAAAAGATTTGCTTGAGGTGAAAAAAGACTGGGTAAAGCTGTCTCTGCCAAAGGAGCTGATGGATCACCTTACTGCCGGATATGGAAAGAAAACGGCAGGAAAGATCGGGAAAGCTTTTCTGGAGCACCATGGTGAGGTTACACTGCATATCCGCACAGACCGGATCACTGTTGCTGACTATGGGAAGAGGCTGGAGGATGCGGGAATGCCATACTGTGCCGGTCATTACCACAAAGATGCCCTGATCCTGGAAAATGCCAGCGATATCAGGGAACTTCCGGGATATGAGGAAGGGCTTTTCTTCGTTCAGGATGAGAGTTCCATGCTGCCGGTACTATGCGCCGGGATACAGCCGGGGTATACCGTGATCGATGTCTGCAGCGCACCAGGCGGGAAGGCAATGCATGCCCTTATGGCACTGGAAGGGAAAGGACAACTGCTGGCACGGGACTTGGGCAGGAGAAAGGTTTCCCGTATCAGAGAGAATATGGAACGGATGCAGTTTACAAATGTGGTGGTTCAGGAATGGGATGCTGTCAGGACAGATCCGGCGAACAAGGAAAAGGCAGATGTGGTGATCGCAGATGTGCCATGTTCAGGGATTGGTATCATCGGGCGCAAACCAGAGATTAAATACCATGCACTGGAACAGGCAGCATCGCTCATTCCCCTGCAGCGGAAAATCTGCCAGGCATCCGCAGAACTTTTAAAACCAGGTGGTGTAATGATCTTCAGCACATGTACAGTCAACCATGCCGAGAATGAGGAAAATGTGCAGTGGATGGAAGAGAATCTTGGACTTATGAGGGAGAGCCTGGATGGATATCTGCCAGAGGAACTCCGTAATAAGATGACAGGACGGGGAATGCTGCAGATGCTTCCAGGAATCCAGAAAAGTGATGGTTTCTTTGTGGCAAGATTGCGAAAGCCATGCACAGATGGAGGTAGGTAATGAGTATGACAGATCTGAGGAGCGCCGAAGAAGAGGAGATGGTCGGGATTGCGTTGTCTATGGGTGAAAAGGCATTCCGGGGCCGGCAGATGTTCCAGTGGGTACATGGCAAAAGGGTGCAGAAGATTGAAGAGATGACGAATCTTCCTGCGGGATTCCGGTCAGGGCTGGAAGAAAACTATGTAGTATCTGGAGTTACCATTGTAGAAAAACAGGTATCTGCCGGAAGAGATACGGCGAAATATTTATTTGCCCTGTCGGATGGAAATGTGATTGAGAGTGTATGGATGAAATATCATCATGGCAACAGTGTGTGTATCTCCTCTCAGGCGGGCTGCCGTATGGGATGTACCTTTTGTGCTTCTACCCTGACGGGGCTGACAAGGAATCTCACAGCAGGGGAAATGCTGTCGCAGGTCTATGAGATCCAGAGGGAGACAGGTGAGAGAGTATCCAATATCATTGTTATGGGAATGGGTGAACCACTTGATAATTATGATAACCTGCTCCGGTTTATCCGTCTCGTGACAGATGAAAAGGGACTGCATATCAGCCAGCGCAGCATCACAGTGTCCACCTGCGGCCTCATTCCCCGGATCCAGGATCTGATGAAAGAACACCTTTCTATCACACTGGCTATCAGCCTCCATGCCCCGAATGACCGGATCCGCAGGCAGACAATGCCAGTGGCAGAAAAATATTCGATAGAAGAGATTTTTGCAGTATGCCGGGAATATTTTAATGAGACGGGGAGGAGGATCACTTTTGAATACAGTATGATCCATGGTGTTAATGACAGGGAAGAGCATGCACAGGAGCTGGCGGCACGATGCCGTGGGATGAACTGCCACATAAATCTCATTCCTTTGAATGAGGTAAAAGAGCGGAAATGTATGCGCTCAACGGATCAGGATATCGAGAGATTCAAATTTATACTTGAAAAATATCAGATAAATGTTACTATAAGAAGAGAGATGGGTAGTGATATAGATGCTGCCTGCGGTCAGTTACGAAAGAAATTTTTGGATCAGGCCGGTAGTAATCCAGAGGAGGTTAAACGGTGAATACATTTTCTATAACAGATATGGGACGTGTACGCTCAAGCAACCAGGATTGTGTGCTGTGTGAAGAAAATGCGATTGGAAGTTTCCCGAATCTGTTTATCGTTGCAGACGGTATGGGTGGACACAGGGCAGGTGATACTGCATCACGTATGTGCATCGAGATTGTGGCTGACAGTATCCGTAATACAGATAAGAGAACACCGGTTAGTGCTTTTGAACAGGCGGTCTATGCGGCAAACCGCGCTATATATGATGAATCAGGCAGACATTTTGAATTGTCTGGTATGGGAACTACCATGGTGGCTGCCACTGTGGGGCAGGATACAGCAGTGATTATGAACATAGGAGATTCACGGTTGTATCATATGAGGGATAACCTGTGTCAGATCACAGTAGACCATTCTCTTGTGGAAGAGATGGTGAAATCAGGTGAGATACACAAAGAGGAGATGCGTACACATCCAAATAAAAACATTATAACGCGTGCTTTGGGAACGGACACCGTTGTCTGTCCTGACTATTTTGAGATTGAAGTCAGGGAAAGGGACGTGCTATTATTATGTTCAGATGGATTAAGCAATATGCTGGAAGATGATCAGATCAGAAAGATTTTAAAGGAACATAGAGGAAATATGAAAGAGGCAGGACAGGAATTAGTCCAAAGGGCAAATGAGGCTGGAGGAAAGGATAATATCAGTGTGATTCTGATTGAACTATAGATTGGAGTGAGAAAAAGAATATGATAAATATAGGAAAATTAATCGGAAACCGCTATGAGGTCATCGAGAAGATCGGTACTGGAGGCATGGCAACCGTATACCGGGCGCAGGATCAGCGCCTGAATCGTTTTGTGGCGGTAAAGGTTTTGAAAAATGAATATAGTGAAGATAAAAAATTTGTGGCGAAGTTCCGTCAGGAGGCGCAGTCCATTGCCAGTATGTCCCATCCCAATATCGTGGGGGTATATGATGTTGGGGAAGATGAGGGAATGCATTATATTGTTATGGAGTATGTAGATGGCATTACCTTGAAAGCATATATAGAAAAGAAGGGCAAACTTTCTGTCCGTGAGGCAGTGGGAATCAGTCTGCAGATTGCCAATGGCCTGGAGGCAGCACATCTGAATAATATCATACACAGGGATATCAAGCCGCAGAATATATTGATCTCGAAAGATGGTACGGCGAAAGTAAGCGATTTTGGAATTGCCAAGGCGGCCAGTTCGAATACGGTAACCGGCAGTGCAATGGGTTCTGTGCACTATATTTCACCGGAACAGGCAAGAGGCGGGTTTAGTGATGAGAAGAGTGATATTTATTCTCTCGGTGTCACCATCTATGAGATGCTCAGTGGTACGCTGCCTTTCTCCGGAGAGAGTGCTGTTGCGGTGGCATTGGCACATATACAGGAGGATGCGATCCCATTGGCAGCTATTGATGCCACGATACCAAGAGGCCTCAGCAATATCGTTGCCAAATGTATGCAGAAGAAGACAGAACTCCGCTATCCGACAGCGGCAGAGCTCATTGCTGACATGAAGATGTTCCTGCAGGATCCCTCTGGCGAGTATGGAATTATCCGTCCCCTTTATGAAAATGCGGAAACAATATTTATTCCCAGTGGTGATGTAGACCGGTTAAAGGCGGCTTCTGTGAAAGCGCCATCTGAAGAAAAACTGCCGCAGCAGGAAGAGGAAGAAGAGGAGGAAGAATCCTCCGATGGCGATGTAGACCCGAAATTAGAGAAAGCGCTGATCGTTGGAAGTATCGTGGTGGCAGTTATTATCGGAATTGTTGTTATTGTTGCTCTTGGTAAATTACTCGGTCTGTGGGGCAGTTCCAGTTCGCTTCCGGAGGCCACAGCTGCACCGACAGAGAGCAGCAGCGCTACAGCACAAGCAAGTGCGACACCAGATACTGAGACTGGTGGGCAGAAGACGGTTCCGGCTGTAAAAGATATGACAAAGGATGATGCTATTGCTGCATTAGAAAGGGAGGATCTGCAGTATAAATTCACTGAGCAGGAATCGGATATTGTGGATTCAGGAAAAGTGATAGGAACCAGCCCGGAAGAAGGTTCTACTGTAGAAAAGGGAACCCAGATAGAGGTGTATATCAGTTCCGGGCGCAAAAAGGTAAAAGTGCCAAGTGTAACAAACAGCACACAAGAGGATGCCACTTCCACATTAGAAAGTGCAGGTTTTAAAGTAAAAGTGGGAAGTGCCACATACAGCGATACCATTGCGAAAGACCTTGTTGTATATACAGACCCCAAAGGTGGTGCCAGTGTTCTGCCAGGAACTACCATAACGCTTCATCTCAGCAAAGGGGCAGAACAGACGACGGTAAAAGTGCCTACTGTCATTGGTATGACAAGGAAACAGGCGAAGAAAACATTGGAAGATGCAGGACTTAAGCTCGGTAAAGTATCTGAGGCATATTCTGAAAATGTGGAGAAGGGGCTTGTTTGTATCCAAAGCAAGTCAGAAGACGCGGAAGTAAAGAAAGGGACATCCGTTGATATTACGCTTAGTCTTGGGGAACAGCCATCTTACTCCTATTACAGCAATCCGATCCAGATCGACAATCCATTTGATTATCAGACGGATCCGGCTGCCTCATTCAAGTTTGTGCTGAACCAGGATGGTGAGGCAAAGACCATTAAGGAAGTAACCCTGTCACCAAGTGACTTCCCATATACGCTGGGAAGCGTCAAGGGCTCCAGTGCAAATACAGGCCAGGTAGTGGTGTATATGAATAATACAGAGGTAGACCGGTATGATGTTACCTTTAAGAAAGTAGCAGATTGATGAGAGGGAAGATCATAAAAGGTATTGGTGGATTTTACTATATCTGGTGTGAAGATGAACAGCTCTATGAGTGCAGGGCGAGAGGGGCATTCCGGAAAGACGGGATCAAACCATTAGTGGGGGATGATGTGGAGATACAGGTGCTGGACGAGGAGGAGGCGCTTGGCAATATAGAAGAGATCCTGCCAAGAAAAAATGAACTGATCCGTCCGGCGGTGGCAAATGTGGATCAGGCTATGGTGGTATTCGCCATGGCGGAACCCATGCCGAACCTGAATCTGTTGGATCGTTTCCTTGTCATGATGGAGTGGCAGAAGGTAGACACAACGATCTGTCTCAGCAAACAGGATATTGTGACAGAGGAGGAAGAGGAAGAACTGAAGGCTGTCTATGCCGGTTGTGCCAGTCAGGTATTGGTTATCAGTAACATAAATAATACAGGGATCGAAGAAGTGAGAGAATGTCTCGAAGGAAAGACAACAGTGTTAGCCGGACCTTCCGGCGTGGGGAAATCCAGCCTGGTAAACCAACTGTATCCGCAGGCAGAAATGCAGACAGGTTCTGTCAGTGGAAAGATCCAGCGTGGGAAACATACCACGAGGCATTCAGAACTTTTTCATATAGGGAGGCATACATTTCTGTTTGATACTCCCGGATTTAGTTCTCTCAGGCTTCCGGAAGTGCCAAAAGAAGAACTAAGTCATTATTTTGCGGAATTTGTACCCTATGAGGGGCAGTGCTGCTATTCCGGATGTGCCCATATTCACGAACCGGGCTGCATCGTTAAGGAAGAACTGGAGAAGGGAAAGATCTGTCGCAGCCGCTATGAAAACTATGTACAGATGTATGGAGAAATGGCGGACTGCGAGAAAAGCAAAAACTGGAGGACGAAGAGATGAGTTATAAACTATCACCCTCCATTCTGGCGGCGGACGTGGCACGCCTGGGGGAGGAAATCCAGTCTATTGAGAAGGCTGGGGCAGACTATGTTCATATTGATGTAATGGATGGGGCATTTGTACCAAATCTTTCTTTCGGGTTTCCCATTGTGAAAGCGATACGAGGATGTACCGATATGTTTCTGGATGTTCATCTGATGATCCAGGAACCATTGAAATATCTGGAACGCTTTGCGGAAAGTGGTGCAGATGGGATCACTGTGCATGCTGAGGCATGCAGCAGTCTGGAAGACGCTGTCTGTGCCATACGGAATCTGGGAAAAAAGGCGGGGGTCGCCATCAGTCCGGATACGAAGACCGATGCTGTACTGCCAATACTGGACAAGGTATCCATGATTCTTGTTATGACGGTATATCCGGGGTATGGCGGACAAAAGATCATCACAGATACATTTTCAAAGGTGAGAGAACTTCACCGGATCATTGAAGAAAAAGGACTGAATGTCGATATTGAGGTAGACGGTGGTGTTGATCTCGATAATGTGGAAGAGATCATGAATGCCGGCGCCAATGTGTTCGTCGTGGGGACGAAAGTATTTCAGGGAGACATCACTGGCAATGTGAGGAGATTCAAAGAAAAGTTTCAAAGATAGAAAAGGAGTAGCTGCCATGAATCAGATTTCATTCAACAGTTTGAACAGGGACGACGATTTGTAGCGCATGTAGCTGTGGATACAACAGGTACATGCGCTATAAGTGCTGTGCCTGTGTGGAGAAGATAAAAAGAGAACCACATCAGGGTATGAAAATATTCTTGTGTGGTTCTCTTTTTGTATATATAGCTCAATGGCGCCAATTTGAACCCGCCGTTGAGCGAAATAAAAAATAAGCCGGATGGCAGAAAGAGAGGAAGAAAATGATTACGATGAAGGGAAAGTTACAACAGGAAACAGTGAAACCGGAGTTATTAGAAAAATGCACTGGTGAGGAGGTGCGGATCCACGGCTGGATTTACAAGATCAGGAAGATGAAGGGTTTTGCCTTTGTTCTGCTCCGCACCAGAAGAGAGATCCTGCAATGTGTCTATTCACCAGAGAAGGCAGATTTTTCACTGGAGGAACTGAAAGAGGAGAGTGCGGTGGTGGTCACGGCAGAGGTGATACCAGAGGAACGTTCCAGGACAGGGTATGACCTGCATCTGATCTCTGTGGAGATTTTATCAGAGCCTGAGAGGGAGAGTCCGATTGTCATAAACAACAAGATTGTGGATACTTCCATAGAGAACCTTTTGGATTACCGCCCTGTCACCCTGCGAAATGAGAAACAGAGGGACATCTTTAAGATCCAGGAGGGCATTGCCAGTGGATTCCGTAAGTTTTTGTCAGAACAGGATTTCACAGAGATCCATACGCCGAAGATCGTACAGTCAGGGGCAGAAGGAGGGGCCAATATATTTCATCTGGACTATTTTGGGAAAGAGGCATATCTGACGCAGAGCCCGCAGTTTTACAAGCAGATGATGGTAGGGGTATTTGAACGGGTGTTTGAGATCGGTCCGGTATTCCGTGCAGAAAGACATGATACATCACGTCATCTGAATGAATATACCAGTGTGGACTTTGAGATGGGATTTATCCGGGATTTTCATGAACTGATGGAGATGGAGACAGGGATGCTGCGTGCTGCATTTGTATATCTGAAAGACAATTATGCACCAGAACTGGCAAGGCTGAATGTATCACTGCCAGAGATCAGAGAGATTCCGGCGGTCCGCTTTACCGAGGCAAAAGAGTGGATCGCCAGGGAATATAACAGGGAGATCCGGGATTTTGATGACTTCGAACCAGAAGAGGAGAAACTGCTGTGTCAACTGGTGAGAGAACAGGCCGGAAGCGATTTTGTATTTGTCACCCATTATCCCAGCAGGAAGAGACCCTTCTATGCAATGGACAGCAGGGAGAATCCAGAAGAGACAGAGAGCTTTGACTTGTTGTTCCGCGGCATGGAGGTGACGACGGGAGGACAGAGGATACATGAATATGCGGAACAGGTGGCAAAGATGGAGCGGCTTCATATGAACATTGAACTTTTTGACAGCTATCTTTTGATGCATCAGTGCGGGATGCCGCCTCATGGCGGATTGGGAATCGGGCTGGAGAGATTTACGGCAAGGCTGCTTGGGTTTGATAATGTGCGTATGGCCACGCTGTTTCCGAGGGATATTCACAGACTGTTACCTTAGCTCAATGGCGCCAATTTGAACCCGCCGTTGAGCGAAATAAAAGATTTAGCGGCCGCTTTGATTAGCAGCCGCTAATGTCTTGGGATTAGTGACATATCGTTAGAAATATATATGATAAAGAAATTGATTTGAGTCTAAAAATATGATACACTTGAAAAAGGATTCAATATAGCAATGAAAAGCAAGGAAAGGATCATTACAATGGATAAACAGATAATTGAGAATTACCGATGTATATCAGTCAATCAATTGGTAAGGGCAATTTCAGAAGGGCAGAATAATTCTGAGAGGTTTTGCTTTATCATTGGCGCAGGTGCTTCTGTGTCATCCGGAATCCCAACAGGTGTGACATTGGAGTCCAGATGGATGAAAGAGATGGAAGAAAAGTGCGGGTTGGAAGAAATCCGGGAGACAGCGGGAAAACTAAAAGCAGGAAATATCCTGGAACATGACTTTGAGGAGATAGAGAAAGCCTGGGAGGAAACGAAACGATCGGGTACGCCGCTTCCCGGTGCTCTCTATTTTGATATATACAAATTACGGTTCTTTCCTAATCATAGAAATGGATATCATTATCTTGAAAATATCATGATAAATAAAAATCCGGGATTTGGCTACCATCCGCTGGCGTTAATGCTGGCAGATGGAACGGGAAATAATCTTGTGATCACAACGAATTTTGACAGCCTGGTAGAAGATGCCTTATTTCTATATACAGACAGTAAACCGCTTGTTATTAACCATGAACTGCTGGCAGATTATGCAGGGGATCTGAACATTAAACGTCCCATCATTGCGAAGATACATCGGGGGATATTTTTTTATCGTTTACTGGGTGAGGATAAGAAAGCCGAAACTGACGAAAAAACAGCATCAGAATTGTGATTTATATGGCTGGATCAATCGAGTGTCTTATGTGAGAACAAAAGGTCTGGCCATATGTATAAATTTCCCGAATTTGCCCACATTTATAAGAGTTATTTAATTTATGTTGGCATATTCAATGAATATCCAACGGAACAGGTGGAAAATATCAGGAGGATCATATGAAACGTATTCCAAAGCATATTGGTATCATTCCAGATGGCAACAGACGATGGGCAAAGGGAAGTGGATTGAATAAGGAAGACGGCTATGCATATGGGTTAGAGCCAGGCCTGAAGCTGCTTCGGGCAGCGCGAAACTATGGCATCGAGGAGTTAACTTACTATGGCTTTACAGTAGATAACTGTAAGCGCCCGAAAGAGCAGGTCATTGCATTTTCAGATGCCTGTGTCAGGGCTGTTAAAATGATTGAACAGGAAGATGTGGAGGTGTATGTAATTGGCAATACCAACTCCTCCTGTTTTCCTGCTGAGCTGCTTTCATATGCAGGCCGCAGCCGTCAGCCAGTCTGCGGCGAAGAAAGAGTAAGGGTAAATTTACTGGTCAACTATGGATGGAAATGGGATATGAAAAACGGCTGGGCATCCCATGAGATACCAAGAATTGATATGGTGATCCGCTGGGGAGGTATGTGCCGTTTATCTGGTTTCCTCCCCCTTCAGACCGTGTACTCGGATTTTTATATTGTGAAAGATCTGTGGCCGGACTTTCAGGAAAAGCATTTTATGGATGCATTACAGTGGTATCAGGAACAGGATATTACATTAGGGGGATGACAATTTAAAGCTGCTACTTGAACCGTCTCGGATTTGTAAGGTTTTGGAGTTAGCTCAACGGCCATTTAACTATGAGGGGAGGATCCGCGAATGAAATTCAGCTGGGGGTGCATGATTCAGCATATAAATGGGAAATGCCTGTCTGATGAAGAAGTGATCCAATATTATGCTGGACTGGTAAGACAATATGGAAAAATCAGGGCAAGGTATAAAAATGTAATCTGTTTTGTTTTTGATACAATGCACTCAAGGCTGACTTTGGGTGCATTTTTTATTGATAGGATTTTCCGGCAGACATTTTGATTTACATGTAATCTAATATTTTTTTGAAAATTTAGGGTACTAATATATTGACAAGATAAATTGTTTTTGTTATTATATTAGGGTACTAATATGTGAGGTTAGAGATTTTATGGACAAAAAAAAGCAGAGCGAGTATATTACAAATTATATTAGGGAAAATTTAGACGAAGTTAAAATAAGAATGCCAAAAGGGTATAAAAAAATCTGGAAACAATATGCAGAAAAACGAAATGAATCTCTAAATTCATATATTTTTCGTGTAATAAACAAGACCATAATGGATGATGAAATGAAAAGTTATCCTATTAGTAAAAAGCAGAAAGGAGGGAGCGGCATGAATATTGATTTTCGTGATAGTAATCGGAAACTGTATTCAAAGGATATTTTAGATGTTGCTTTGGATATGGAGATTTCTAAATCAAAATCTGGCAAGTATGTAGTCAATCTTAATGACAAATATGTGTATGATGAAGAATATGATACAGCTGAAGAAGCAGAAGATCAATTGAAACATTTATCACATGTCAGAAATCATCTTGAGAATGAGTTTAGAAATGAAGGTTAACGTTTATTGTAACGATTTCTAAATTATACCTATATTAAAATCAGGAAAATACTCGCAGGAGTATGGGAACATCGCAACACCGAAATTGATACAATGGAAACCCACAGAATGCATGGAAATAAGCCCTTCCACGCATTCTGTGGATTTTTTTGCCTATTTCCCGTTGCGGGGGCTGTTTTACCCTCCAAATTTACCCTTCTTTTTAACGATAACAGGCAATCGTTAAAAGGTCTTTGATTCTAGCATAATTTGCCGAAATGAAGATTGTCTGAGCAATATTTGAGGGAGGTGCTTGAATCTAAGATTTTTATATGTATAATCTATATATTGGTATAAAAGTCCGGAGCGAGATAGTACAGCATTTCCCCAAATATAAGATTGAACGCATGCTATTGACATGGACATAATAGTATGCTATACTTTTTCATCGAAGGGAGGGAATGATATGGCAAAACTTGCATCCTGTGGAAACTTGATCAAGCAGATCAATGATGAGCTGCGAAAAAGGGCAAACAATATGATGCGTTCACAGGATATGACAATGGCGCAGATAGGAGCCTTGTTAGCATTGTATCACACGCCGGAGAAACAGTTGTCTATGAAACAGATAGAAAAAGAACTCCATGTGGCACAATCTACGACTGTAGGAATTATATCTCGGCTGGAGCATAAAGGTCTGGTGGAAGGGTGCGTGGATGCCGGGGATAAGCGGATTAAGCTAGTGCGTATCACACAGGCGGGGATTACCCGGGTTCTGGAAACAGAGCAGGAGATTACTCATGCGGAAGAGACTCTTCTTTCGAGCCTGACTGAGACAGAAAGAGACATCCTTTATTCGCTCCTTAAGAAAGTTAGGGAGTCCTTAAAATAAATGCATATAAAAAAGGCATTTATTTTTTGGATAAATCAATAGCAAACTATCAATAGCAAACGTTTATTTTGGGAAGGTGATTTCAATGGAAAACAAAAATTTGGAAGTATTTAGTAAAGCTCCGGTTCCGCAGGCAGTGCTGAAGAATGTACTGCCTGCTATGGTGGCAATGTTGATGGTACTGATTTACAATCTGGCAGACACATTTTTTATCGGGCAGACGCGAAATGATATTTTAATTGCCGCAGTTTCCCTGGCAATGCCGGTGTTTCTAATTTTTATGGCAGTAGGGACGGTGTTCGGCGTGGGAGGCACATCTGTGATTTCCCGTGCCATGGGTGAAAGCCGGCTGGATTATGCGAAAAAGGTCTGTTCCTTTTGTATGTGGGGCTGTGTAATCGTCGGTGTCATATTGATGGCTGTGTTTTTGATATTTATGGATCAGATTTTGGTTTTGGTGGGGGCGAGCCCGGACACTATGAGACCAGCAAAGACCTACCTGACCATAGTCACTTTGGGAGGAGTTTTTGTCTTAATCTCAAGTTGTTATTCTAATATTATCCGTGCTGAGGGGCAGGCGGGCAAAGCCATGATGGGACAGCTTGTAGGAAACCTGCTCAATGTGATCCTTGATCCTATTATGATCCTGTTTTTTGACTGGGGCATTGCCGGGGCGGCGATTGCCACGGTAGTCGGGAATCTGTTTGGTGCGGTTTACTATATTTATTTTATCCTTCGGGGCAAGTCTGTCCTCAGTATCAGTCCAAAGGACTTCACTCTTAAAAATGGCGTATGCAGTGGCGTTCTGGCAATCGGTATCCCTGCGTCTTTGGGTTCCCTGCTGATGAGTGTGTCGCAGATTGTTGTCAACAGCCAGATGGCAAAATATGGGGACATGGCTGTTGCCGGGATGGGGGTTGCAATGAAAGTGACGATGATGACTGCCATGATCAGCCTGGGCCTGGGGCAGGGTGTGCAGCCCCTGCTTGGCTACTGTGTGGGCGCCGGGGCATGGGAGCGTTTTAAGAAAGTATTCCGGTTTTCCACCTTGTTTGCTTTTGCACTCAGCGTGGTACTGACCCTGTTGTGCTATCTGTTTACCGGCCCGATGGTAAATATGTTTTTGGAAGATGACGCAGCTTATAATTATGGGGTGCAGTTTGCACGTATTCTCCTGACCACAAGTTTCCTGTTTGGTGTATTTAATGTACTGGCGAATGCGCTTCAGGCAATGGGGGCGGCGACAGCGGCTTTAATTGTCAACTTAAGCCGCCAGGGCATCATCTATATTCCGGCGGTGTTTATCTTACAGGTGTTCCTTGGCATTACGGGGCTGGCATGGGCGCAGCCGGTGGCAGACGTATTGTCCACCCTGTTGGTTATAGCCCTGTATGTGCATACGATCAGGAGAATGGAACCTAAAATAAAAGCTAGTGTACTGACCTGTTGATATTAAACCAAATAATTCTAGTAATCACAGCCGTTCTGATGTATAATAAAAGAAACGGCGGTGATTACTATGGCAAGACCAAAAAAGTACAGTATCCATCTTACAGAAAATGAATTAAAAAAGTTGAAATCTGTTATCCGTAAGAAAGAAACTTCAAAAACTATCCGCAGCAGATGCCAGATTATTCTCGACCTGGACGAAGCACACGGGAAAGTCTTAACCCATGGACAAAGTGCAGAATCTAATGGTGTCTGTATGGCAACTGTCACCAATACTGTGACAAAATATATGGGTGGCGGTATTGATGCTGTTACTGAATTTAAAAGAAGCATAAATTCAGATAATGCAAGGCGCAAGGTTGACGGGCGCACAGAAGCCAGGCTGATTGAGCTTGCCTGCGGCCCCGTACCGGAGGGGCATTCCCGGTGGACAATCCGCCTGCTTGAGGAAGAATCCAAAGTAATCCTGGAAACCCCGGTAGGCAGGGAGGCAATCCGCAATACCTTAAAAAAAACAAACTTCGACCTCACAAAAATGAATACTGGTGCATCCCCACAAAAGAAGACCCGGAATTCATAGCCTGCATGGAGGATATCCTTGACGTTTATGAGCTTCCTTATGATGAAAAACATCCCGTTGTGTGTATGGATGAAAAACCATACCAGCTCCTGGGGAAGCCAGGGATGCTTTGCCGATGATTCCCGGAAGTAACCGAAAAACCGATTCGGAGTATGTCCGCAATGGCGCTGTCAGCCTCTTTGCCTTTGTGGAGGCGCTCGGAGGAGTTCACCATGTGAGTGTGCGGGAACACCGCACAGCCGTTGATTGGGCGGAAGAAATCAAGTATCTGGTGGACACCATGTATCCTGATGCTGAAAAGGTTGTCCTTGTGATGGACAATCTGAACACGCACAAACCGGCATCCCTGTACAAACGGTATCCGCCGGAGGAAGCAAGGCGTATTACAAAAAAGTTGGAAATACATTATACACCAAAGCATGGAAGCTGGCTGGACATTGCTGAAATAGAGCTGAATGTAATGACCAGGCAATGTCTCAGCCGCCGCATCGCTGAAATAGGGTTATTACGCAGGGAACTATCCGCATGGGAAACGGAACGGGATACACTGGCAGCGAAGGTCAACTGGCATTTTAGAACTAACGATGCGAGAACGAAGCTTAGCTCGTTGTATCCCACATTTACTACTGCCACTTAACGAGGTGGTGGTATTGCTAAATATCAACAGGTCAGTGCACTAGGGCTGTAGAGACCAATTAGAAGGTAAACCATGAAGAGCTGTCGGAAAATGAATAATCACCTACGAATGTCTAAATGAATAATCACCTACGTAATTACAAGAGAATGTGGACTTATGGGCTGTTATATGGTAATATATAAGTTACTGTATTAGGGCTTCTTTGTTGAAAGGAGTTACAAAAATCGAAGGCGGCATGAAGCTAAAAACGCTGCAGATTATTCTGGGACATTCCAATATTGGAATTACAAGGAGGATTAGAAAAATGAAACTAGGCATAGTAGGCTTGCCCAACGTAGGAAAAAGTACATTATTCAATTCATTGACGAAAGCGGGAGCAGAGTCAGCAAATTATCCATTCTGTACCATTGATCCCAATGTCGGGGTTGTTCCGGTGCCGGATGAGAGACTGGATGTGCTGACGAAGATGCATGAGTCAAAGAAGACGGTTCCGGCTGTCATTGAGTTTGTGGATATTGCCGGACTGGTAAAAGGTGCTTCAAAGGGAGAGGGGCTGGGCAACCAGTTTCTTGCCAATATCCGAGAAGTAGATGCTATTGTACATGTGGTACGGTGTTTTGAGGATACGAATATTGTCCATGTAGATGGAAGCATTGACCCGCTTAGGGATATCGAGACGATCAATTTGGAGCTGGTCTTTTCCGATATAGAGATTCTGGACAGGAGGATTGCCAAGGGTTCCCGTGGCGCCAATAATGACAAAAAGCTGGCGAAAGAGGTCGAGATGATGAAACGCCTGAAAGCGTATCTGGAGAATGGCAATCTGGCCAAGAATTTTGCATTGTCTGGTGAAGACGAGGAAGCATGGTTTAATGAATATAATCTGCTCACAGCGAAGCCTGTGATCTATGCGGCGAATGTGGCGGAGGACGAGCTGGCAGATGAAGCTGCCTCCAATGAGCAGGTGAACAAGGTAAGGGAATTTGCCAGGGAAGAGAATTCAGAGGTCTTTGTGATCTGTGCCCAGATCGAGCAGGAGATCGCAGAACTGGATGATGACGAGAAGAAGATGTTTCTTGAGGATCTGGGGCTGGAGGAGTCAGGTCTTGAAAAGCTGATCCGGGCGAGCTACCATATTCTCGGTCTCATCAGTTTCCTGACGACAGGACCGGATGAGACAAGGGCATGGACCATTACAGAGGGAACGAAAGCGCCACAGGCGGCAGGGAAGATCCATACAGATTTTGAGCGTGGGTTTATCCGTGCGGAAGTCGTTTCCTATGACAATCTCGTGGAACATGATGGCTATAATGGAGCAAAAGAAAAAGGCCTGGTCCGTTCTGAGGGGAAAGAATATGTAGTACAGGACGGAGATGTAGTATTGTTCCGTTTTAATGTGTAAAGGAAAGGATAGTAGGATATGAATGACGCAGACATTGCATTTCCACATTTGGGGATCTATATTCCGTCCCTGCCAAAAGGGATCAACATCGGCGGATTTACTATTGCCTATTATGGGATTATCATTGCAAGTGCCATGGTGGCCGGATTGATGCTGGCGCGTTGGCAGGCGAAACGGTCAGGGCAGAATCCGGAGATCTATATGGACTATATTATATTTGGCATTATTTTCTCTATCATTGGTGCCAGGCTTTATTATGTTGTATTCCAGTGGAAGGATTACAAGGATAACCTGCTGCAGATTTTTAACATCCGGGGAGGCGGCATGGCAATCTATGGTTCTGTGATCGGGGCAGTTCTGACGGCTATCGTGTACTGCCGGAAGAAGAAGTACAAATTCTCCCTCTTTGCTGATACAGCTGTGCTGGGTCTGATCCTGGGACAGATAATTGGGCGGTATGGCAACTTTATGAACCGGGAGGCATTTGGGGGATATACCGATTCTCTTTTTGCCATGCGTTTAAAGACAAGCCAGGTTTCATTGTCCAATGTCACAGAAGAGATGTGGGATCATGCGGTGGTTCAGAATGGCGTGAGTTACATACAGGTACACCCGACATTTTTGTATGAATCGGTATGGAATCTGTGTGTTCTCATTCTTATGGTCTGGCGGTCAAAGCACAAGAAATTCGATGGGGAGATCTTCCTTATGTATCTTGTTGGATATGGGATTGGAAGAACCTGGATCGAGGGGCTGCGGACAGACCAGCTTCAGATCGGTTCCACAGGTATTGCAGTGTCCCAGGTATTGTCTGCCCTGCTGGCAGTGGGCGGAATTGGATACTGGATCTATCGGCTCATGAAAGAGAGGGAAGATAAGAAAGTAAGAAGGGATATACAGGAATAAGGTATCGAACGGATGCCATACATACTATTACAGGGCGTTGTGCACGAAATAGTGTACAGCGTCCTTTTTGTGTCCAAAAACAACCAAAATTCGACATTGTGGATACCTTGTGGATACAATGTGGAGCAAGTTTTTCTTGCTAATTTCCCTGTGGTGGTGTATAGTTATACTAAAAGTGGTGGAAAGTGGTGGAAAGTGTCACGAAGTGGCATGAAAGTGGTTGGAGTTGGTGAACCACTGGAAATCAGCCAGTTTCCTTCATGTTACGGAAGTTGGTGAAGCAATATGTTTATGGGCACATACGAACACGGGCTGGATGCCAAGGGACGGGTCATTGTTCCGGCGAAGCTGCGTGAAGGCCTGGGGGAATCCTTTGTAGTCACATTGGGACTTGACGGCTGCCTGTTTGCATACCCGATGGAAGAATGGGAAGGCTTCATTGACAAGCTGAAAGGACTTCCTGGTAATAAGGAAGGAAGAAAGTTACAACGTCACTTTATGGCGAATGCAGCTCTGTGTGAAGTGGACAAGCAGGGACGTTCCCTGATTCCGGCAAAGCTGCGTGATGCAGTGGGACTGACGAAGGATATCATCTTTGTAGGTGTTTTGTCCAAGATTGAGATCTGGAGCAAAGAAGTATATGAAGCGAATGATGATTTTGACGATATCGACGATATAGCAGATCATATGTCGGAATTTGGACTGAGTTTCTAGAAAGGAGAGGAAATGGAATTTCAACATGTATCCGTTCTTCTGGAGGAAACCGTAGAAGCACTTCAGATTAAGCCAGATGGTATTTATGTAGACGGAACACTCGGCGGTGCCGGACATGCCCGGCAGATATGCCAGCGTTTGAATGATAAAGGCCGTTTTGTTGGAATCGATCAGGATGAAGAGGCGGTTGCTGTCTCTACAGAGCGTTTAAAGGAGTATGGAGAGAAAGTCAGCATTATAAAAAGTAACTATGCACAGATGAAACAGGTGTTGCAGGACCTGGGAATTGAAAAGGTAGATGGTATTTTACTGGACTTGGGGGTATCCTCCTATCAACTGGATAATGCCGAAAGAGGATTTTCCTATATGGCAGATGCTCCGCTGGATATGAGGATGGACAAGGATCAGACAGTTAGTGCAAAGGATATCGTAAATACATATCCGGAGGCTGAGCTTGCACGAATCATAAGAGAATATGGGGAAGAGAGGTATGCCAGAAATATTGCCAGGAATATCGTGAAAACACGAGAGAGCAGAAGCATTGAGACCACCTTTCAGCTGGTGGATATTATTCGGGGTTCTATGCCGGCGAAGGCGAGGAATGGGAAAGGCCATCCAGCGAAGAGGACATTTCAGGCAATCCGCATTGAGTGTAATCATGAGTTGGAGGTACTTCGGGAAGCGCTGGATGATATGGTGGATCTGCTGAATGATCAGGGACGGTTATGCATTATCACATTTCATTCCCTGGAGGACAGGATTGTTAAGGTCAGTTATCGGAGAAATGAGAATCCCTGTACCTGTCCGCCAGACTTTCCAGTATGTGTCTGTGGTAAGAGATCAAAAGGAAAAGTAATCACGAAAAAACCGATGCTGCCATCGGAGAGGGAACAAGAGGAAAATTCAAGGTCCCAGAGTGCCAAACTGAGGGTGTTTGAACGGATTGATACATAAGATAGCGCATAAAGATCAGTAGATGGAGGAAAAAGCATGGCGAGACAGACGACACCGTATGTATATGGAAATACGGTGAGGAAAGCTGATCCGCGTCCGTATTACAACAATGAGGAAGAGATACGGAGAAGACAGCAGCAGAGAAGACAGCAAAAGAAAAAAAGACAGCCGAAGCCTCGTGTGGATAAGATCTCGGTGTTTTTGACATGCATTACATTTGCTACAGTTATGGCAGTTGGGATTTATTATATTCAATTACAATTTCAGTCTACCTATCTGAACAAAAGTGTGATAAACTTAGAGAGTGAGATCGTGGAACTGGAGAAGGAAAATAAAGCGGCATTGACGGAGTTAGAGAGTTTCATGGATCTGGATGCAGTTTATAAGAAAGCAACAAAGGAACTGGGAATGAAGAAGGCGACAAAGGATCAGATCTATACCTATGAAAGCCGGAAGAGTACACAGATCCGCCAGCACGGCAGTATACCGGCAGAGTAGTTCTTAATTTGGAGGGTACCTATGGCGGCACAGAGACGCAGACCGATGGGGCGGAGGGCATACAGAAAGAAACGGAAGAAAGGGAAGAAGATTTTTACAAGAGGGATGAGAGTTACCCTCTTCCTCTTTTATGTTATATTTCTGATAGGATTTCTGGCCCTTATGATAAAGGTCTACATGATAAACAGAAATGACGGGGACCGATATAAAAAAGCAGCGTTATCCCAGCAGGCATATACGAATAAAGTTCTCGGGTATCAGAGGGGTTCCATCAAGGACCGGAATAATACGACTATGGCGATCAGCCTGCGCAAGTACAATCTGGTGCTGGAACCACGGACACTGAACACGGATGAGGAGATAAAGGAAGCCACCCTGAAGGCAGTGGCAGAGCATTTTGCTGCAGACCAGCAGCAGCTCAGGGATGCGGTGAAGAACAAACCAGATTCCATGTATGAGCGCTTTGATGGCCTGAAGGAACTGGATGCGGATAAGGTAGAAAGCTTTCAGGAGAAGATGAATGAGAAAGATTCCAAGATCAAGGGAGTCTGGTTTGAAGAAACATATGTGAGGAATTATCCATTGGGAAGCGTGGGCTGTAATCTGATCGGTTTTATGTCTTCCGAAAACGCAGGAAATTATGGTGTGGAAGAGAGCTATAATGCCGAACTGTGCGGTACGGCAGGAAGAGAGTATGGATATTTTGGGGCAGACCTGAAACTGGAACGCACTGTGAAACCGGCGAAGAATGGTAATACGGTTGTTCTTACCATTGATGCCAATGCACAGCAGATCGTGGAACAGCAGATTGCCAAATTTCAAAAGAATGGAGTAGGGGCAAAACGAGTGGCAGTTATGATCTCCAATGTGAAAAACGGAGAGGTCCTCGCTATGGCTTCAGATTCCACCTTTGACCTGAATGACCCAAGGAATCTGGGAGGAATGTATACTGAGGCACAGATTGCTGCGATGTCAGAGGAAGAGCAGGTGGAAAACCGTCTGAATATGTGGGCGAACTTCTGTATTGGCTCGGCTTATGAACCAGGTTCTACTTTTAAACCTTTTACCATAGCTGCAGCACTGGACGAAAACCTTGTTAATGAAAAGTCTTCCTTTGCCTGCAAAGGGGTCGTACAGGTGGCAGACCGCGAGATTCATTGCAATGGTAATCATGGGACCGTGGATCTGCGCCACAGTCTTACGCAATCGTGCAACTCTGCGCTGATGGCCATCAGTAAGAAGCTGGGGAGAGAAAATTTTTACAAGTACAATCAGTTATACGGATTCGGACAGAAAACAGGTATTGATCTGCCGGGAGAGTCTGCAGGACTGATCCATTCCCAGGAAAACCTGAATCCCGTGGAACTTGCCACCAGTGGGTTTGGACAGACACAGGCAGTGACTATGGTACAGATGGTGGGAGCTTTTTCAGCACTCATAAATGACGGCAATTATTATCAGCCCCATGTTGTAAAGGAGATTCAGAATAGTGAGGGAGAGGTGATCGA
This sequence comes from uncultured Clostridia bacterium, assembly GCA_947643415.1. Lineage (GTDB taxonomy): Bacteria > Bacillota > Clostridia > Lachnospirales > Lachnospiraceae > Eubacterium_F. Next base: position 93,415 of record CANRWA010000007.1, read on the forward strand.
GACAGTTGCCCCTGCCATGATAAAGAAGATCGTATCCGAGAACACAAGCAAGAAGATACGGAGTTTCCTAAAATCGACAGTAGAGGACGGGACTGCATCACCGGCAAAGGTAAAAGGATATTCCATTGGAGGGAAGACTGGTACGGCAGAGAAAAAGGGGCGCAACAAGAAAGAGTATCTGGTATCTTTTATTGGCTGTACACCAGCCGATGATCCAGAGATTGCAATTTATGTCATTGTGGATGAGCCCAATGTGGCAGACCAGGCGCACAGCACCTTTGCCACAGAGTTCGCTTCCCAGATCATGAAAAAAGTTTTGCCATTTCTCGGCCAGTATAAAGCAAAAGATTCATAACTTTCAGAAAAAGCTAATAGATTATAAAGATGATTTTTCTGAGGTGGAATATGTGGAGCAGACACAAGACATACCAAAGACAAAATATGTTTTTGGTATTTTTTGTTTTCGGTCTGGTACTTGTCTGTATCTTTACCAGGCTCGGATATCTTATGATGTACCGCGCAGATTATTATGGTGTGAGGGCAAAGGAACTGCATGAAAGAGAACGAAAGATCAAGGCTGAACGAGGTAAGATCCTGGACCGAAATGGGAACCTCCTTGCGGGCAACCGTTCTGTATCCACTATCTCTGTGATCCACAGTCAGATGAAAGAACCGGAAAAAGTGATCAGCGTATTATCAAAAGAGCTGGGAATGTCAGAGGAAGTGATCCGAAAAAAAGTGGAGAAAGTGTCCTCTCGTGAGAAAGTCAAATCCAATGTTGACAAGGAAACATCCGATAGAATACGTAACTGCAAATTGGCGGGAGTGACCGTTGATGAAGATTATAAAAGGGAGTATAAATATGATTCCCTTGCCTCCAAGGTGCTTGGTTTTACCGGGGGGGACAATCAGGGGATCATCGGCCTGGAAGTGACATATGAGGATTACCTGAAAGGGCAGGATGGTTCCATCCTTACTATGACAACAGCATTTGGAACTGAGATTGAGAATGGAGCGGAAGAGAGGGTAGAGCCGATACCGGGATGGACTCTGAATACCAGCCTGGACCTGACGATTATGGAATATGTGGACCAGGTGGCAGAGACTCTTCTTAAAAAGAAAAATGCCAAGAGCGTGGAGATCATTGTGATGAATCCGAAAAATGGAGAGATCTATGCCATGACTAGTGTGCCGGAATTCAATCTGAACGATCCTTATACACTCTTAGAAGAAAGTACAGGTCTGACAGATAAGCAGAAAAACGAAAAACTGAATGCTATGTGGAGAAATGGCTGTGTGTCAGATACTTATGAGCCTGGCTCTACTTTTAAAATTCTGACAACAGCCGCCGCTTTGGAAAAAGGGGTGGTGAAGATGACAGACCGTTTTCAGTGCCCGGGATATAAGATGGTAGAGGACAGAAGGATACGCTGCCACAAGACAACAGGCCATGGAAGTGAGAGTTTTCTGGATGGGATCAAAAATTCCTGTAATCCGGTATTTATAGAAGTTGGCGCCCGCGTGGGTGTGAAATCATTTTTTGAGGAACTGAGTATCTTTGGTGCCCTGAAAAAGACAGGGATCGATGTGCCGGGAGAGGCAGTGACCATAATGCACAAAGAAGAAAACGTAGAGGCGGTGGAATTGGCGACTATTTCCTTTGGGCAGTCTTTCCAGCTTTCCCCCATACGTCTCCTGACCTGTGCGGCTTCCATCATTAACGGGGGTAAGAGCATTACCCCACATTTTGGTGTGAGTGTGAAAAGTGCAGATGGCACGATGATGAAACGGTTCTCTTATCCTGAAGGGGATACAGTGGTGACAAAAGAAACCTCAGATCTTGTCAGGGAAGCATTGGGAAAGGTTGTGTCAGAAGGGACGGGGAAGAATGCAGGAGTGAAAGGATATACAGTGGGGGCGAAAACGGGTACCAGCCAGAAGCTTCCCCGGGGCAATGGCAAATATATTGCATCGACTATTGGATTTGCGCCAGTAGAGGATCCGCAAGTGATCGCCCTTGTCCGTATTGATGAGCCGGAGGGCCTGTATTATGGCGGAACTGTGGCGGCGCCAGGGATCTCTACGCTATACACCAATGTCCTTCCTTATTTGCTGGATAAGGAATAAATGCTTGCGACAAAGCCCGTAATGGTATAAAATAGACACGTGCGTGAACGTACTCAATAAGATAAGAAGAGGTGCAAAATTATGAATTTAAATCTGAATTTGGATCTGAGTGTGCTGATGCCAGTGATCATATCCTTTCTGGTGAGTGTTGTATTGTGTCCGGTGATCATTCCCTTTCTGCGCAGGCTGAAATTTGGGCAGACAGTCAGGGATGAGGGACCGGAATCCCATTTAAAGAAAAATGGCACCCCTACCATGGGCGGGCTTGTCATTCTTGCCAGTATACTGATCACATCACTGATCTATGTGGCGAAGTATCCAGATATCATTCCTGTGTTATTTATGACACTTGGATTCGGACTGATCGGGTTTCTGGATGATTACATCAAGGTTGTTATGAAACGGTCGCTTGGACTTACAGCATTGCAGAAGATGGCACTTCAGTTTATCGTGACAGTAGTGTTTATAATATATTATTTCAAAGTTGCCGGGCTGGACGCTTACATCCTGATCCCTTTTATGAATGCTGGCTTTACTATGCCGACATGGCTCTTTGTGGTCTTTGTCTTTATCGTGGTTCTGGGAACGGTAAATGGAGTGAACTTTACGGATGGGCTGGATGGGCTGGCATCAGGCGTTACAGCCATTGTGGCTACCTTCTTTACCATAGCTTCACTGATCATGAAACCGGGTATGACTCCGATCACAGGTGCTGTAGTAGGGGCATTGTTAGGATTCCTTTTGTTTAATACGTATCCGGCGCGAGTATTTATGGGAGATACGGGGTCCCTTGCATTAGGGGGATTTGTGGCATCAATAGCACTGATGCTCCATATGCCGTTATTCATTGTTATTGTCGGTCTGGTCTATCTGGTGGAAGTGATCTCCGTGATCCTTCAGGTTGGATATTTTAAGCTGACCCATGGGAAGAGGATCTTTAAAATGGCACCAATCCACCACCACTTTGAGCTTTGCGGGTATTCGGAGACACAGGTGGTAGCTGCTTTTAGCGTGATCACGGCACTGCTCTGCCTGGTTGGCGTGATGGCATTATAACTGGGGAATTCCCCATTGCGGGGGCACTATGGAAAAGCGGTATTTTCGAGAATGGAGGTTTCAGAAGAAAATGGATCTGCAAGGGAAAAAAACAATAGTTGTGGGACTTGGAAAGAGCGGCATGGCAGCATATGAACTGCTGAAGAAAATGGGGGCACAGGTGTGCCTGTATGATGGGAAAGAGGACCTTGATATCTCTGGGTATGATGTGCCAGTCTATCTCGGAACCTTTCCGGAAGATGTGTTAAAGCAGCTTGACTGTGCGGTATTCAGTCCCGGTGTGCCGTTGACGATACCGGTGGCAGAAGCATTAAGGGCACAGGGAATTCCCATCATCGGTGAGATAGAACTTGCTTATCTGTATGAGAGGGGCAGTGTAATCGGCATTACAGGAACGAATGGCAAGACGACGACGACGACACTGGTGGGCGAGATCATGAGTGATTTTAATGATCAGACCTTTGTTGTGGGGAATATTGGAAATCCATATACAAAAGAGGTATTGAAAAGTACAGGGCAGTCTATAACGGTGGCAGAGATCAGCAGTTTCCAGTTGGAGACAGTGGACACTTTCTGCCCCAAGGTCAGTGCGATTCTCAATATCACCCCGGATCATCTGAACCGTCATGGAACAATGGAGAATTACATTGATGCTAAGTTTGATATAACGAAGAACCAGACAAAAGAAGAATTGTGTGTGTTGAACTATGAGGACGAGGTGCTCCGCCGCCGGGCACAAGAGCTGCCATGCAGAGTGGCATTTTTCAGCAGTAAGAGAGTCCTTGCAGAGGGATTATACCAGGATAAGGACAAAAATATCGTGGATGGGGCCACAGGAAAGGTTCTTATGAATATGTCAGAAAGCAATATTCCGGGCGACCACAATTGTGAGAACATTATGGCAGCCATCCTGATGACAAGGGAAATGGGAGTGCCAGTGGAGCAGATCCTTCATACCGTGAGAAATTTTCAGGCAGTGGAGCACAGGGTAGAATTTGTCAAAACGGTAAATGATGTGGATTACTATAACGATTCCAAAGGAACCAATCCGGATGCAGCCATCAAGGGGATTCAGTCAATGGGCAGACCGACCATATTGATCGGCGGCGGCTATGATAAGGGTGCAGAATTTGATGCCTGGATCAAGGCTTTTGATGGGAAAGTAAAACAGCTCCTGCTCTTAGGTGAGACGGCAGGGAAGATTGCCGGGACGGCAGAACGGCTTGGTTTCCACCATCACGAATATGTGGATTCCCTGGAAGAGGCTGTGAGAAGGGCAGCAGAGCTGGCAGATCGCGGGGATGCGGTTTTATTGTCCCCGGCATGCGCCAGTTGGGATATGTTTGATTCTTATGAGCAGAGGGGGAATCTGTTCAAAGAGTATGTAAGAAACTTATGAATGGATATTGATAGGGAATGAACAGCAGAGATCAGAAGAAGGGACAGAAATTGAAAGTAAGACAGATCATTATCAGGAGGGAAAGCTGTGGCAGGAAGAAATGAAAAAAAGAATAATATGGCACAGAGCACCTTTGATTATAGTCTGTTGCTGATTACATTATGCCTGGTTGGATTTGGCCTGCTGATGATCTTCAGCTCCAGCTCATATACCTCTCAGGTAAAGTATGGGGATTCTGCCTATTTCCTTAAGAAACAGGCAGTGGGGGTGGCAGCCGGGATCGTGGCGATGCTGGTGGTGAGCCGGTTTCATTATAAACTGTATCTCAAGCAGCTCCCCTTAATCCGGATCAGGCTGATCACATTTTTGTATTTTGTAGCGGCGACAATGCAGGTTCTGGTTCTTTTCATCGGTGCAGACCTGAATGGTGCCAAGCGCTGGCTCTATATCGGCCCCTTATCGATCCAGCCTTCTGAGCTCACAAAGATCGTGGTAATACTGGTGACGGCTTATTTTATCCAGAAAAGGCCAAAGGAGATGAGCTCTATTACAGGTGTTATCCGGGTGTTCCTTCCGGTAGGGGCGCTGGCCATATTGGTTGCCCTGGAAAACCTGAGTACAGCTATCGTCGTATTTGTCATCACCTTTGGCATGTGTTTTATATCAGCAAGGAAAAAGAAACTGTATGTTCTGGTAGGTCTTATCGGGGTGGCTGTTATTGCTATTTATGTTATATTTGGTGCTTCTTACCGTTCCGGGCGATTTGATATCTGGCTGAATGTGGAGACCCATGCAAAGGGATACCAGATCTTACAGGGACTGTATGCCATTGCTTCAGGCGGGCTTTTTGGGACCGGGCTGGGTGAGAGCATGCAGAAACTAGCCTATATCCCAGAGGCGCAGAATGATATGATCTTTGCGATAATCTGTGAGGAGCTGGGGCTTGTAGGAGCAGGTATCGTGATAATCATGTTTATCTTCCTTCTGTGGCGGGTTCTGAATACCGCAATGACGTCACCAGATCTCTTTTCTTCTCTGATCTGCAGTGGGGTCATGATACATATAGCAGCTCAGGTTGTCATCAATATTGCGGTTGTTACGAACTCTATGCCGGCTACGGGCATCCCTCTTCCCTTTATCAGCTACGGAGGTACGTCTGTCATGATACTGATGGCAGAGATGGGGCTTGTACTGGGCATTTCTTCAAAATGTAAAAGCACATGATCTGGCTGGTCACATACAATATACATGAGAATATAGTTGTATGGTGAGTAAATGGCGATTGAAGTCTGCGGCGGCAGCCGTGTGCAGGGCTCTTTGCGGGTACAAGGCTCAAAGAATGCGGTTCTTCCCATTATGGCAGCAGCAGTTTTGTGCCAGGGAGAGACAGTGATCACAAATTGCCCGGATATTACAGATGTACATGCGATGTCAGAAGTAATCCGCAGAATAGGCGGTCAGGTTGCTTATGAGAAAAATTGTCTGGTCATTGACAGCAGTGCTGTGGGCACTGGAGTGATAGAGGAGGAGAAAGTAAAGGAAATCCGTGCTTCTATTTTATTTTTGGGAAGCCTTCTGGCACGGTTCTCTAAAGTTAAGATACATTATCCCGGCGGCTGTTCCATCGGCAGCCGGCCCATTGACTATCATCTGCAGGGCTTTGCCCGGATGGGGGTCGAAACTTCTGAATGTGGGGAATATATTTGTTGTGAGGCGAAAGACGGGCTCTGTGGCACAGAAGTGAGTTTCCCATTCCCAAGTGTAGGTGCCACAGAGAATATTATTCTGGCAGCAGTTCTGGCAAAGGGAATAACGAAGATCAGGAATGCAGCAAGAGAGCCGGAGATCAGGGAACTTTGTGGTTTTCTGCGGAAGATGGGGGCGAAGATACAGGGAGAAGGCACTTCTTCTATTGTCATCCAGGGTGTTGCCAGATTATATCCGGTGCAGTGGAAGCTTGGTACAGACCGGATCGCACTGCTGACATGGAGCATGTTGACAGCAGGATGTGGCGGGGATGTGTTTCTCGGAACAGATCTATGGTTTTCAAAGGCAGAAATAGAGATACTCTCTGCCATGGGCTGCCATATCTGGCATAATTCTGCCGGGGTCAGGATCAGCCAGCAAAGTGTGCCAAGACCCATTTCTTATCTCTGTACCAGACCATATCCCGGATTCCCCACGGATGGGCAGTCACTCCTGATGGCGGCATTGTGTAAGGGAAGTGGTGTGAGCCTGCTGGAAGAAGGGATCTTCGAGAACCGTTTTAAAATGATCCGTCAGTTAAAGAAGATGGGGGCCAATATTGACGCAGTAAGTAACCGTGCCTGTATCACAGGTGTTACAAGGCTGCATGCGGCGGATGTTGAGGCAGATGACCTGAGAAGCGGGGCAGGACTCCTTATTGCCGCTGCCATGGCAGAAGGGGTCAGCAGGGTATCTGGGGAACAGTTTATTGACCGCGGTTATGAAATGGCGGAAGACCAGATGCGTACTCTTGGAATCCGGGCGGGGAGATCTGCTTAGCTCAATGGCGGGTTCAAATTGGCACCGCTGAGTTAGTAAACAGTTCCTGAATCTGAGATTTCATGTACCGGTTCCGGTTGAACTGTGCGGATAGAAAGGAAAAAACAGGATGGAAGAAAGAGAAAGAAAGAGACACGGAAAATGGATGATCCCACTGGCTGTAATTATTGTGATTGTGTTCTGTATCTTCTTTTTTCAGGTAAAAGAGGTTTCCATAGAGGGCAATACCTATTACAGCCAGGAACAGATGGCAAAGATGTTTCAGACGAATTTTATGGAGAAAAATCTTCTCAGTTTCTGGCTGATGGACAAGCTTTCCCTGACGCCAGAGTTGGAGTTTGTCCGGGAATATGAGATATCCTATCCTTCTCCCAATGAAGTACATATCAAATTGTATGAGAAGACCATTGTTGCAGGTATTGCCTATTCCAACCAATATATATATTTTGATAAAGATGGGGCTGTGATGCAGAGTTCCGATGAACCTGTGGGAGATATCCCTTTGTTTGAGACGAAGAGCATGACCACCTTCACTATGTACAAAAAGGTCAACATGGAAGATGCAGGCCAATTGGGGCAGATCATCAACCTGGCGAACCTGTTCCAACACTATAATATCACATGGGATAAGGTCCAGTTCGGGGAGAATAGTGAGGCATTCCTGTATAGTGGGGATATCCGGGTAGACCTGGGAAAGAAAGACAACTATGATGAACAGATCTCCGCATTGGCGAGTATCCTGGGACAATTACAGAAAGATAATAGAAAAGGGACAGTAGATATGTCTAATTATGAAGTAAAAGGGACGGTTATCTTTGAACAGACTCCGACTGCAGCTCCCACCATAACTCCGACGCCGGCTCCCTCTGGGACAATGCCGCCCTGATCTTGGTTGCTTTTCATACCCTGGCCAGAGTTGCAGTTTTGTACTGTCTGTTGCCCGAAATATCACACCCAACGAAAAATACCTTGTTTCTTTCGGTTACAAAAGCATTACGCTGCCTTTCGCAAAACTCGCTGTCTGTTGGTGTTTTCCTGCCTTTTTGCAGCATAGCCGCCCGCCGGTCCTTATGCACCACCTTTTATTTCTTATCTCTGCGGGCAGCACCAAAGGTGCTGATTCATGGAAGGGAGATGCCAGAAAATAAATACATTTATTTTTGGCATTCTCCTTCCATGAACAGATGCTTTGCATCTGCCCGCAGAATAAACAGGTCTGTTTTTAGTGGTGCATTAGTACCGTTGCGTGGCGGCTTCTAGTGCAAACGTGCTGCAGGAAGGCAGGAAAACGCCATCAGACATCTCAGACAATGCTCCGGCAGCGTATTATCTGTAACCGAAAGAAACAAGATTTTTCGGGGTATGGTATAAGGGCAACAGACAGTACAAGACCCGCTGTCTTGGCCAGGGTATGAAAAGTAACAGTCGGCTGGGGAGTGAAAAGTAACTGAT
>CANRWA010000008.1 GCA_947643415.1 uncultured Clostridia bacterium
GCCTGTTTCAAGGCTTGGCAATACTTTTTTCAATTTCAATGTGTTAAACTCCCGTCTCTTAATATAATTATCCATTGTGAATTATAACATTTTTGATCGAGGATTTGTGCGAATGGCGTCAAATGCAGATATGCGGCGTAAATGGTAAAGAGCAGATATGCTGCTGGGCATAGCTCGGGATGTCTGCCGGCGTTTTTATGCCAGTTCTGCAGCACATTTGTATCAGGAGATATGGATGCATTTTGTTGCTTTCAGGTTATCTTCATGTTATAATATCATGTGTTTACAAACATGGGCTTTTGAATAATGGGAGGGTATGATATGATCCGGAGAACAGAATATCCAAGACCGCAGCTTGTGCGTCGGAAGTGGATGAACTTAAATGGCAGATGGAGGTTTGCCTATGATGATATGGACCATGGGATAAAGGAAAAATGGTATCAGGATAAGACAAGATATGACCAGATGATCGAGGTGCCTTTTGTATATCAGTCAGCTTTGAGCGGGATCGGAGAGAGGAAATTCCATGATATTGTGTGGTATCAGAGGGATTTCGAGGTGGAAAGGACAGAAAGACAGAGAGTGCTCCTGCATTTTGGAGCAGTGGATTATGAGACAGACATATACATAAATGCACGGCATGTATGCCATCATGTTGGCGGACACACTTCTTTTGAAACCGATATCACAGATTATCTGCTGCCGGGAGGCAGGCAGACTGTCAGTGTGCGGGTATGGGACCCTGGTAAGGATGAGAGCATACCCAGGGGAAAACAGTTCTGGGAGGAGAGACCGAGAGGGATTTGGTATACTGGTTCTACGGGTATCTGGCAGACGGTGTGGCTGGAGGTAGTGGACAGACATTATATCCGTGAACTGTATCTCACACCTTTGTATGATGAGGGGAAGATAAAAGCGGAACTGGAAATATCAGAGTTGTGTGAATCTCTTTCTCTGGACTATGAAATCTCATTTAGGAAAGAAGTGATAGCAGCCGGAAGGGTAGGGGGACTGACAAAGAGAGTGGTCTTTGTGGCGGATCTTTTTCAGGAACATATATTCCGCATGAATTATCATGGAGAGAGTTGGGCATGGACACCTGAGGCACCAAATCTTTTTGACCTGAGGCTGACATTAAGGGGCGAGAATGAAACCCTGGACGAGGTATCTTCTTATTTTGGCATGCGGAAGATCGAGACAAAAAATGGAATGGTCTACTTGAATAATATGCCTTATTACCAGAAACTGGTTCTGGATCAGGGATATTGGCAGGAAGGGCTTTTGACTGCCCCATCAGATAAGGACTATGAAAAAGATATCCGGCTGGCAAAAGAGATGGGTTTCAATGGATGCCGCAAACATCAGAAAACAGAAGATCCCCGCTTTTTGTATTGGGCAGATATGCTGGGATATATTGTGTGGGGAGAATGTGCTGCTCCGGCAGTATTTAACCGTGATTCGGCAGAACGGCTGATGACAGAATGGAAGGACATCATACGGCGGGATTATAACCATCCCTGTATCGTGACATGGGTTCCTGTCAATGAGAGCTGGGGTGTGCCCAATATCGCTTTTGACCGACAGCAACAGCATTTCTCACAGGCATTATATCATTATCTGCATACTCTTGATACTACCCGCCCTGTTATTTCTAATGATGGCTGGGCTGTTACAGAGACAGACCTTGTAGGGCTTCATAATTATGCCCACGGAACGAAAGATGAGAGGAAAAAGCAGGAGTATTTTGCAGAGACATTAGCCACTCGGGAAAATCTCATTCACAGGCATTCCAGTCCATGGCCAGTGTTTGCGGAGGGATTTTCTTATGGGGGAGAACCCATCCTGCTGACGGAATTTGGCGGGATCGCTTATGATGTATCTGGGAAACCTGGCTGGGGGTATACTTCCGTGGAGTCAGGCGAGGAGTTCCTGCAGGAGTACAGGCGGATTATGGAGGCGGTCTATGATTCCAAAGCACTGTGGGGTTACTGCTATACACAGTTTGCCGATGTGGAACAGGAGATCAATGGGCTTTTGACCTATGAGAGGAAACCAAAGTGTGATATGGCTGAGATAAAGAAGATCAATGATGGATATCATATCACTATGGTGGAGTGAGATAGAATAAATAGGGGGGGAACATGAAAAAAGTATCAGTATTGACAATATTTTTCTGTACCTTGATCTTTGTATGCATTGCTGCCAGTACAGGCAGAAACAGGGAGAGAGAAGAGTCTTTGCCAGCGAACCCTGCCAGAGGTATTTTCACTGGCGGAATAGTTGCGGTTAGTGGGGAAACCATTATCCATATGACAGAACCTGTAACAGTTGTAGATTATGATGATAGGGTTCCAAAGAAAAATAGTAAGAAGGCTGAGAGGGTAATAGACGAGACAGGGCAAAAGAGAGAACTGAAATTGGGTCATGTAAATGCCGTAAATAAAGAGATATTGATACAGAAGCCGAATTCATTTGTGGAATATGCACAGGCAGCAGACGGTCATTATTATTATCTGAGGAAGGAGGGGGAAAATTGTTATACCCTTTATTGTGACAGAAGTATCCGGATAGGGAGTTTCAGAATTGAAAGTGGGTATTATTTTCAGGGGTGCTGTAAATATAATGGGTGGTTTTATGTAATATTGTATCATTATACAGCAGGGTCTGACATTTATGATGGGTATTCTGTCCTCACTGCTGCAGATTTTACCACAGGGAAATTGCGGACGATAAGGAAGATCGAAAATGTGGAAGATTATGAAGCGTATTTCTACAAAGATAAAATAAGGCTATATTATTCTCCTGACTATGTGTGTGAAGATGTGGATGAAGAGGAGGATGATGGAAGGCAGCCGGTTTATCAATATGATATTATGGGAAGTGAAGAACCAGGTTCTGACATAGAATACAGGGATTTTATTATGGATGGATACCGTTATTATGCAAAGGGGAGGAAGGAAGTCCGTATTCTCCGAAAGTGCCTGGAGGGAAAGGGTGAGGAAGAGGAGGTTTTCAGATACCAGACAAAACGGGAGAAGAATCCGGGAGAGACGGTGGTTGTGTCCCTTGATATAGACAATACGGATATGTTTATCAAAGAGTGGGTTCTGGAAAGGGATGAAATGACAGAGAGAACTTTATTGTACGTTGTTCCGCGGGCAGGAGGCAAGATGAAAATGGTTACAGATGATCTGGGTTTTGGGGATTATGTGTATAACAGCCAATATATTTTTTGGGATGATGAGTCCTTTAAGCTCCATAAATGGAATCGGCGGACACAAAAAGAAGAGACGGTGATCAAACTGCCATCTGATGATTCAGACTATTACTGGAATGCGAATTGTACAGAAAGGGATCTTTATATATCAAGGGAAAATCTATATGGCAGCATTTACTGCTATCCATGGTTATACTATATGGGAATAAATGATGGGACATTTCAGGTTATTTATGACACTGACAAGAGCCTTGGTGAAAGTTATGATGAAAGTTATGGAGATGGCTATCGGTAGCTCAACAATGCCAATTTGAAATGAGATCAAATTGGCATTGTTGAGCTGGGAAAACCATTCGTGCACGACACAGACCGTTCGTGCACATTTTTTCTTTTTCTACAGGAAATATGGTATATTGTATCTGAAATTAGTAATCAACCGCAAAAGAAGATGAGGAGGGATATTTTGCAGACGGCCGAAGAGAAGTTTATACCAAAACATTATTCCATTATCAGTGATATCCTGTATTACATCCGGCATTACAGGAAGTATGAACCAATGGTACTGGTTTTTTCCGGGCTGGAGATCTTATTGGGAGCACTGGTGCCACTGCTTGCCATCTGGCTGCCGAAGATCGCAGTGGATTTGGTGGTGCAGGGAACTACGATACCCAGGGCAGTGAAGGTGCTGGGCCTGTTTACACTCTTAATGATTCTGGTTCAGGCAGTCAATAACATTTCGTTGTCAGGGAAATATCATCTGTACAATATGCAGCGTGCGAATCAGGTGAGCCTGTTATTTTTAAAGAGTCTTCGGATCCCTTATTCCTATACAGAATCCGGAGAGATCAAAAAACTGTACTGGAAGGCATATAGTGCCTTTGAGATGGGAGATTGGTCAGCGAGTTCCCGGATCGTCACAGGGACAGTGGGGATCGCAGTGAATATCTTATGTTTTGCCCTGTATTCCACTGTGATCGGGACACTGAATGGCTGGATGCTGCTCTGCCTGATCGGACTTGCCTTCCTGAATTATATGGTGAATATGAGCAGGATCCGGTATGAGGAAAGCCTAAGGGAGGATATGGCCCAGGCAAATAAACGGTATTATTGTGTCTCTAATTCCATGGGACATGTAAAAGGCGCCAAGGATATCAGGATCTATGGCATGAGCCGCTGGCTGATCAAGCTCCGTGACAGGGTGATCGGTGAGCAGCGTATCTTGAATTGGAAACTTTTCAGAAAGAGGTCTTTTTATGAGAAGATCGGATTTCTTTTGTCTTTTGGCAGGGATGTGGGGGCGTATGGCTTTTTATTGTATCAGGCATTGGAGGGCAGGGTGAGCGCCGGTGAATTTGTTCTATATTTTGGCGCCATCACGGGATTTTCTGAGTTTGTGCTCCGTATTATGAATTCTCTTTCTGATCTGCGGGCAGCGGCGAATGACACGGACTATCTGCGGGCGTATATGGAACTGCCAGAGGAGGATGTCAGTACAGGCGGCCGGCATATCCGGGAACTGATTATGCCGCTGGAGATCTCATTTGTGGATGTGAGCTTTTCTTATCCGGATGCCATGGAAGAAGGGGAAAAGGAGACAAAAACAGAGGCAGAGACAGGTAACCAGGGCAGGACCATTTTCGACCATCTGAATCTTACCATACATGCTGGAGAGAGGATCGCCCTGGTGGGCGTGAATGGAGCGGGTAAGACAACACTGGTGAAGCTGCTATGTGGGCTGTATGATCCGGATGAGGGTAAGATTCTCCTGAATGGCATAGACCGCAATGAATTTCCCAAAGAGGAATTTTACCAGCTCTTTTCTGTGGTCTTTCAGGAACCCTTGATCCTGCCGTTTACCGTGGGAGAAAATATAATTATGAATAAAGCAGACAGAGTGGACTGTGACCGTGCCTGGGAAGCGCTGGATAAGGCAGGGCTGAAAACTGTATTTGAGGAAAAGAAGATCCGGCTGGATACCTATATGACAAAGACGTTGATGAAGAATGGGGTGGAGCTGTCCGGCGGGCAGCAGCAGAGGTTTCTCCTTGCCAGGGCGCTGTATAAGGATGCCCCGGTGCTGGTGCTGGATGAACCAACGGCGGCGCTGGATCCCATTGCTGAACGAGAATTATATGAAAATTATAATAAGTACAGCGGAGGAAAGACAGCCGTATTTATCTCTCACAGGCTGGCGAGCACGAGATTTTCTGACCGCATCGTTATGCTGGAGGAGGGAAAGATCATTGAGACAGGGACACACGATGAATTACTGGAGCAGGATGGGGCGTATGCGAAGATGTTTCGGATCCAGAGCAACTACTATGAGAATGGGAAGGAGGCATCGGAATGGGAACAGATCTGATGAGTAAGATTCCTCTCAGGGAGCATGTTAAAAATATAAAAAAGATAATGAGGGTGATTGCAGATATAGACAGATGGTATTTTTATCTTACATCCATCGTGCATATTATAAATGTCGTGATACCCTATATCCAGCTTATGCTGTCGGCGTATATCCTGGATTCCATTGTGGGGAGAAAGGGACTGAAAGAGGTGTTCTTTGTCACGGCACTGGTGCTGGCGGGAATCCTTATGTTGAACTTTATTGCCAGCTCTGTCTGGAACCGGATGGAGGTGAGAAGGGAGAGTATCTATTCCCTCTATTCATGCATGACCCAGACGAAGATGCTGAATATGGATTTTTCCCAGATCGACAGTCCGAAGGTAAAGGAGATACAGGACCGGATGTGGCGGGACAACAACTGGGGAGCCGGGATCAACACCGTATTCTGGCAGTTTAATGGAATCCTATATGGCTTCTTTAATATCTTTGGCGCACTGGTGGTGGGGGCTCCTGTGGTGGGTTATATGCTGCAGTCAGGGCAGTTTTATCCGCTCCTTGTGCTGCTGGTTCTTATTATACTGGCTGCTGTTGGGATGAAGGCAGGGGTGTACTTCAAAAAGAAGGACAATGCTTATATGTTTACATGGCCGGAGGATGAGGAGAAGGAGGATCTGTGTAGTTTTGGCTGGGATTTTGCCAGCGGCAGGTCATTTCACTATAAGAATGGCAAGGATGCCCGGATCTACCAGAGCTATGATCTGTTGAAACGCTGGAGTACCGATGCTTACCAAAATAAAAAATACCGCAAGATACTGAAGAGTGGTGCCGTGGGGCTGGCTGGTTCCTGTACGGTTAAAGGGATGATTTACAATGCGATAGAAGGTGGTGCCTATCTGATGGTGGTCATGGTTGCCCTGGCCGGGACAGTAAGTGTAGGAAATGTGGTGAGATTGGCGGGATGCCTCAAAAACCTTCTGTCAGCTATCTATGGACTGATCCAGGACACGGCAGAATTTGCCCTGGCAGCGAGTAAACAGGTGAGTACATTGGAGTTTCTGGAACTCTCTGATGAGATGTATAAGGGGAAACTTCCCGTGGAGAAACGGAGTGACAATGAGTACCAGATTGAGTTCCGGCATGTATTTTTCCGTTATCCTGGCAATGAGCAGTATGCCCTGAAGGATTTCTCTATGAAGCTGAAGATCGGAGAGAAGCTTGCCATCGTCGGCATGAATGGTTCTGGAAAGACGACTATGATTAAGCTGCTCTGCCGCCTGTATGACCCGGAGGAGGGGGAGATCCTCCTGAACGGCGTCGATATCCGTAAATTTAAGATGGACGAGTACAGCCGTCTGTTCTCGGTTGTCTTTCAGGATTATGTTCTGTTCCCCTATATGTTGGCACAGAATGTAGCAGTCGACGTGGACTATGACAGGAAGAAGGTGAGAAAATGCCTGATGGATGCCGGACTGGGAGACCGTCTGAGGGAGTGGGAAAGAGGAGAAGAGACCTATCTGAATAAGGATTTCGATGACAGTGGGATCGAGATATCCGGCGGGGAGGGACAGAAGATCGCCATAGCCAGGGCGGTATATAAGGATGCCCCCTTTATTCTGCTGGATGAGCCTACAGCGGCACTGGATCCATTGGCGGAATACGAGATTTACTCTAATTTTGACCAGATCGTGGGAACGAAGACGGCGATCTATATCTCCCACCGACTGTCCTCCTGCCGGTTCTGCAAGAGGATTGCCGTCTTTCACAAGGGAAGGCTGGTGCAGTATGGCAGCCATGAGGAGCTGGTGGCAGATAAAGAAGGGAAATACTATGAGATGTGGAATGCACAGGCAGCTTATTATCAGACGGAGTGAGCAAATATTTCTGAAATATATCGGACACACAATGCGGAATGTGGAATTATATTTAATGGTTGATATACTGTTTATGGGTTTCTGTCGTATATGTTTTGTTATTGGAAAATCTTATTGAGATGTGGAAGCAAACACTTAATATGGGATTGCGTAGTTTAGACGATTCTTAAAGAAGGAATAACTATTTTTTAGAGAGAAATCCGAACACATACTTTCGTTCTTATTTTCTAAAAGAAATGGAAATATATTGAATGATACGATATGCTCTTTGTATCGTCGATAATGACAATCCCAATTGGAACAAACAGAAAATAACCCCAATAGATTTTTTTAATCACATACCCCGCAGCAAGCTGGCGGGGTATAATTTTTTTGAAACCAAAAGGCATTATTTACCGTCTAATGAATGTAAAGTAAAATGAAAGACGCTTTATTCGCTTTATGATCATACGTGCGTAGGAGAAAGCTAATGAAAAGTGATGAAACGAAATTTTTGGTAAAGGGAGCGCAAAGGCATGATAAAGACGCATTTACCGAACTAATGCAATTGTATATGAGAGATATGTATAGAACTGCAATTGCAATTCTAAGAAATGAAGAAAATGCTGCGGATGCTCTTCAGGATACCATTCTCACCTGCTGGGAAAAGATATCTACCCTTAAGAAAGCAGAGTACTTTAAAACATGGATGACAAGAATACTCATTAACCATTGCTATGACATCATAAGGGACAATCCAATCTGCGAGAGTTTAGAGCTTTATGAAGAACCGTCAGAGTGGGATGAATATAACCTTGAATTAAAGGAGGCATATGCATCTATAGATGAACGGTATCGATTGCCTATGGAATTGTATTACAGCCAGGGGTTCAAGGTAAGAGAGATTGCAGAAATATTGTCATTACCACAGAATACTGTTAAGACGTGGCTTTCAAGAGGAAGGGATCAACTGAAAGAGTATTATCGCGATTGTTAGGAGGAGAGATATGCCGAATAAAGAAAATATATTTCCAGAAGAAACGGAATTGTCAGAAATTGTGTTACAAAAAACCAATCAGGCCTTTGAGATGATTAGACAGGAGGACACAGACCATGTGGACAAAACAGCTTTCAGGAGCAGGATATTTTTCAGGCAAAAGGCGGTTGCCATTGCGGTTGTTTGTATCTTAGCAGTTAGCAGTATAAGTGCGGCTGCGGCGATTCATCAGTATTGGGGAAGGGGGATGAAAGGAAATATTCAGGCATCGGATGCTCAGCAGCAAGAGCTCACAGAGAGTGGTGCAGCAAAAGTGTACCGAGATGATCCGGATTATTCGTCGCTTGCCGTGACAGATAACGGTGTCACAATAGTACCTGATACAGTTATTGTGGATGACAGATTTGCATATATGTCATTTAGGATTTCTGGTTATAGTGTAGATGAGGGAGTAGAACCAGGGTTTGAAACGATAGAGGTTTATCAGGGAGATAACCCGGAGGATAAAGATTCACGGGTTAATATGACAGGAACCATGTATGATGGAATTAAACCTGATAAAAAAGGAGCACCAGTGTATGAAGATGGTTCTTCCATAGAGAGTTATGAAGATGGAAACACGATCCGTCACTATAAGGATAGGGACGGAACTATGGAATATGTTATTCAGGCAAGCATTGTGAATGAAAGCGATTCATTGCTTGGCAAGACGATGCATGTTAAATTCAAAAACTTGGGAAGTCATTTAAAGGCGGGATTTATTTCAGCAATGGAGGGGAACTGGAATTTTGAAATTACCCTCTCTGACGTAAACTTGACCAGGAACATTAAAGTGGGACAGGAAGTGGAAGGAACTGATTTCGTGATGGAGGATATCATCATCTCGCCTATTTCCATGAGAGTGAATTATTCTGTCAGCAAGGCACCGGAGACAAAAGAAGATGATATCGGTATTCCTGAAGTAAGGGGAGTTGTACTAAAAGACGGAACGAAAATTCCATACTTAACAAATGGTGGTGCGACTGGATATACAGACAGCACTATGTCTAATGCATATCAAATGGCAGGCTATACTCGCGTTATAGATGTTGACGAGATAACCGCACTGATCGTATTAACTTCAAGTGGGAATAAAAAAGTGGAAATACCGATTTCAGAAAAGAAAGGGTAAAAAACATGAAAAAATGGAGTTTATTTGGGGTTGTTTTCCTCGTCCTATGTATGGCTGGGTGTGCAGATGAACAGGCTGATCATGTGAAGAATAATGGTCTTGTAAATAGTGAGATTGCCTCAAATAGTGACAGTGTCCAAATTAGTGATAGTACTGCACTGCCTTCAGATACAAAAATTAATGAAAAATTAGATGATAATTTGTCAGTGGAGGCAGAATTTCAAATGCCGGAAGAAGAATTGTTCACTTGGTCATCCAAACTGAAACAGTTTGATTATGACAAGATACAGTCGATTCTTTGGCCGGATGCCTCTTCCAAAGAGATCACAACGGATGAATTTGGAATGAGGCATTATAAAAAGGCAAGTCTGGGGGTAGATAAGGGCTCTTTGATTTATACAGCAGATGATGAGATAAACTATATTGACACTTTATGTTACTATGCCAAGGAAAAGAACATTATCCCTGAAAAGAATTTACAGTTTGAAACTAGAGATGAGGCAGCGGAGGAAGCAGAAACATTGCTTTCTAAGCTTGATATTGGATGTGAACTGGGTGAGCCATATATTATCGCATTAAACAGTGGAGATTTGCGTAAAGTCCAGAAAGAAATTATGAATGATATTGATTATAAAGATGTGTTAAGTGCAAAGAACTTAGGCAACAATGATTTTGAAAATGATATAGAGCTATATCGCCTGGAATATTCCTTTGTGATTGACCGTATGCCTGTTTTTGGATATGATGATCCTACGGTTCAATACACCGGAGATCGTCCACTTCTTGCACAAAATATGAGAGCAGTTGTTACTCTGTCAAAATCTGGAATACAACGAGTTGATTTACAGGGAGTACTGGATGTCCTGACCCAAAATCCGGATAAAGCAGACATAATAGACTATGAAGGAATTAAAAAGGCATTAGATAAGAAATTCGGGGATGTGATTTTGTCAGATAAATATAAAGTAATCAGGATCTGGATGGAGTATTTTCCATTGATTGAATCAGGTTCATTTGAACAGGTAAGTGTTATTCCAGTGTGGTGCCTTGATTTTGAAATCAATGGAGAGATTAATAACTATACATTGCGGTTTAATGCGTGTTCAGGAGAAGAAATATCATGATAAAAGTGTTTTTGTCCGAATACAGGCGAACTGTGAATATCTGGCTTGTTTTTGGAATTTTAGGAGTGGCTTTTTCTATCTGTTTTGATTCATGGAATGATTTAATGGCGGGAATTGAAAACCATAGCGGATATGTCCATTATTATTTTTGGAATTCTGCTTTTGGTGGAATGTGCAGGGAGCATTTCCTGCCGATCTTTGCAGCCTTTCCTTTTGCAGCAAGTTTCTGTCATGAGAGAAAAAGTAAAGCAATAACCTATATTGTTTCAAGGGAAGGAAAAAAAAGATACTGTGTGGCTAAATATATTGTGAATGCCATTAGTGGGGGAATGGTGATTGTCATCGGTACAGCAGTTGTTTTGCTGTTTTTATCCACCATATTCCCCATGACCAATTCGGATTTGGCCGATGCTGTGCCTGGGGATTTGTTCCATGACTGGCTTGCCGTACATCATCCAATGGAATATGGCATGGTAGAGATATGCCTGGGATTTTTCAGAGGGATCATCTGGTCGAGTATAGCGCTTCTTATATCTGTTTATATAGATGATCCATTCGTTGTGACAATATCGCCATATGTGGGACATTATGCCTTTACACAATTTTGCCGGTTACTGCAAATTGATAATGGGTATCGGCTGGATATGATCCTGATTGGAAGAACCGTCATACAATCCAGTTGGAATACGGTACGGATTGCCTGTACCGCTGCTATGGTAATTACTGCAATGATTGGAATTGTGTTTGTAAGGAAGGTGGAAAGGGGGATGCAGAATGACATTCTTTATTAGGGCAAACCGGATTTCGAGACATAACATGAGAATGTTGACGGAAAACGCCAGAATATTGACAGTTATGCTTATTGTATTTTTGTTTATCGTGCAAAATTTTTCCTCTGTCCTTCTATTTAGTAAAGCAGTGAATATCCCCGTAACGCCTTATGCATTTGTTTTTTTAGTAAATGACTATATTTGTCAATTTATTATCATGGCAGGAGCTGTCATGTTATTTAGTAATGCTCCTTTCGAAGATGAAGGGTATATTTATATGCTTCCCCGCGCAGGACGGATATCATGGGCAGTGGGTCAGATGCTGTACATCGTTAAATTGTCCCTGTTGTATATCGGTTTTCTTATGATTACAACAGTCCTGCCATTCATCGGTCATCTGCAGCTTGATACCGAGTGGGGAAAGATATGGGGGACCCTTGCCAAGACAGATGCGGGTAGCCAGTATGGGGTGGGTTTTTCTATTTCTGAATTTATGGTTGGTAAGTACATGCCTGTAAATGCACTGCTTTTGAGCCTGTTATTAGAATGGGCATGTATCTTATGGCTTGGACTTCTGATTTATTTTGGCAATAAAGTTACGAATAAGCCGTTGGGAACGATGGCAGGAATCTTTTTTACACTTTTGGATATATGCATAGCAAATGATTGGATGGATTTTGCATATAAGGGTTCTCCAGTAAGTTTGGCGCAGCTTGAGACATATTCCGGATATGCCTTGAAGTGGGGGATAGATTTAAACTATGGAATTCATTTCTTTGCCATTGGCATAGTGCTCTTGCTGGTAATGTGTTTGATTTCTAATAATGAGAATAGAATGAAAAGGTACATATATTTGTTGGAAAAGATAATAAGGAGACCAGAATGGAAGAGAACGCAGCGATAATCGTACAAAATGTAACAAGGGAATTTAAAAAGCAGGTAGTCTTAAACGATGTAAGCATTGATTTTGATATGGGAAAAATATACGGAATTATTGGACGGAATGGCTCAGGAAAAACAGTTTTGTTAAAATGTATTTTGGGACTGCTCTCGCCATCTGACGGAACGGTTACAGTAAATGGAAAGGTGATTGGAAAGGATATTGATTTTCCAGAAAATGCAGGGTTTATTATTGAAACTCCCGGATTTTTACAGAATTATTCCGGATTGAAAAATCTGAAATATCTGGCATCTATCAAAAAGCAAATAGATGTTAAAACCATCAGAAAGTTTATGAAATTGGTTGGCTTAAACCCAGATGACCGGAAAACAGTGGGAAAATATTCGCTGGGAATGCGCCAGCGCTTGGGGATTGCACAGGCCCTCATGGAAAATCCGGATATTATCATTTTAGATGAACCAATGAATGCATTGGACCATGTGGGGGTTGAAGAAATAAGGAATGTCATTTTGAAAATGAAGGAGCAGGGAAAACTTATTATCATTGCCAGTCATATACGAGAGGATATAGAGGTTCTTTGTGATGAAGTGTATGAAATGGATGGAGGTAAGTTGCGGCAATGTGACTTTGTAGAGAAAAAAGATAAATAGGGTTGAAGGCAGGGGGAGGATTGTGGTAATATGTCGTTAAGCCCGGCGGAATTGCCACTAGGCTGAATAATACTAAGAGGGGAGTTTGAAAAAATGATCTTAAGACGATATCGGAAAGGAAATGGCATTGCCTTTGCCATTTCCATTGTCTTGTGCCTGGTGTTGTTTTTATCCACAGGATTGGTTCTCCCCGGGGAGATAGTTCACGCCTATGTATATGAGGGGGCAGCTAAGAGGACTGAGTGGGACGGCGTTGTTTACTGGTACCGGGATGATATGGATGACGAGACGGGGATTCAGATTACGGCCATCCAGGTTCCGGAAGGGACCAAAGAGCTTATCCTGCCGGAAACCATTGATAAAAGGGTGGTGGTATGCCTCCATCTGAGGGAAGCGGATGGTGCAAAGCCCTTGACAGGTGTTACAAGCCTGCGTCTGCCTTCTGGCATGTCTTGTCAGGGAAAAAACCACAATCCCACTTGTGTTACTCCAAATGATGATCTTTCGGGGAATTATCTGGTGCCAAGCCTGAGTGATTATTTTAAATCACTAGAGCAGATCCAGGTGGCAAAGGATAATCCATATATGACAGTATATCAGGGAGTCCTGTTCAGCAAAGATGTTTCTGTAATGCTCTTTTATCCCTTTGAGAAAAAGGACACGGAGTATGTAGAGCCATCGACACAGGAATATGCAAGGGGAGACTATGATGGCAGAAAATATATAAAGAAGCTGACATATTCGAATAATAAGGCGTATACATATGCGGCAAGCTGCCAGGACACCAATATTGAAACTGTTGTGATTCCAAAGAATGTACAGACTCTCTGGGCAAGTTCTTTTGAAAATTGTACAAAGCTGAAGAAGGTACAGGGAGGGAAGGGACTGGAAGTGGTTGGTGAAAGGGCATTTTTTGGGTGTAGTTCATTGCTTTCTTTTCCTTTTTCTGCTTCCAGTAAGATGCAGGGAATGGAATCAGAGGCATTCCGGGGCTGTTCCAGGCTGAAAAAGATTAAACTGCCGAAGAATCTGCGCTGGATGTCAAAATATGTTTTTTGGGGCACGTCATGCCGGAATATCACTATCCCACCCACCGTTGAAAGCATAGGGAAGAATGCGTTTCCGAAAGGAGCGAAGATTAAGAAACCGAGTTATCTGAAGCCGGTCAGTTCCAAATATGTGAAAAGTAAATATATGAAAAAGAACTATTCTTATGTAGCAATGACTGTGGTGACCGATCCGGATAACGGGGGGAAGAAATACTGTGCCATTGATGATCTTGCCCAGATCTATCCGGAGGAGGGGAAGATACGGCTGAAGAAAAGAAAAAAAGTCAGGCTCCGGATACTGACAGAGGTCAGGCTTCTTATGAACCAGAGAGAGGAGGGGTATCTTAGTCCCGACATACTGAGTTATAAATCATCCAATCCGAAGGTAGTAAAGGTCTCAAAAAAAGGGGTGGTCAAAGTAGTAAAGAAAAAGGGAACCGCCACCATCCATGTAAAACTCCGTACTGACGGGCTGTATGAATGGGCGGGGGATTGTAAGGTAAAAGTGAAGGTGAAGAAGGGAAAGATATGGTTTACAAGTGCTGAACCTCACTACTGATTTTGACAGAAATATTTGACAGAAAGGAAGATTATAATGAGTTCAGAAATATATGATAAGGTTTACCGTCTTGCGATGAAGGATTTCCGTAATAAGACATCAAAGGGGCAGTATCCCTATCTCCGGGTGCTGGATGAGATTTTATCCTATACCAATATCGTTTCAAAGGAAAATCTGGGGCTGGTGAATATACCACTGGATCAGATCGTGGGGACAAAGACGGCAGGGAGGACGAATGCTTTTGCCAGCAATTTTATGCCGCTCCTTACCAGGGACTCGGAGTTTGCCATGAAGTGGTGTAAGCTCTATGAGGCGCATCTGGAAGAGGGGATCCGGGAGCCGGTAAAGGCATACGAATTTATGAACCGTTTTTATATTCTTGAAGGAAATAAGCGTGTCAGTGTGCTGAAATATTGTGACGCAGTTACGGCTTCCGCATTTGTGACCCGTCTTATCCCTGAGCCGGATGATTCGGATGAAAGTAAAATTTATTATGAATTTTTGGACTTTTATGAAAAGACAGGGATCAATTACCTGAATTTCAGCCAGCCGGGCAGTTATACGAAGATCACACAGCTTGCCGGTATTGAGCCGGAGCGTGTATGGACGGATCTGGAGAAAGAGCAGTTCCATTCCTCCTATATCCGCTTTACCAAAGTTTTTGAGAGGAAGGATGGAAATACACTGTCCCTGACATATGGCGATGCGTTCCTTATCTATCTGGATATCTGTGGATATGAAGATATGCCGGAGAAAGGTGAGGCCGATATTGAGGAAGAGATCACGAGGCTCTGGAACGATTTTGTGTTTTATCCGGAGAAACCGGAGCTTAGGCTATTGATGAATGCAGAGCCTGTTGTAGAAAGGAAGTCACTTGTAAAGCGTATCCTTCCCCTGAATCAGGAGCCGCTGAAGATAGCCTTTATCCATGCCAAGACGGTGGAGACTTCCAGTTGGACCTATGGGCATGATCTGGGATGTGGCCATCTCGCAGAGGTTCTGGCGGATGAGGTGGAGATTCAGTCCTATTTTCAGGCAGACTCACCGGAGGAGGAGGTGGCATGTTTTGAACAGGCCATCGCAGACGGGAATACGGTGATCTTTTCCACATCCCCCAAACTCCTTGATACCAGCATCCGCTATGCTGTCAAATATCCAAAGCTTAAGATACTGAACTGCTCCCTGAATACGAGCTGTAATCATCTGCGCACATACTACGGCAGGCTGTATGAGGCAAAATTCCTGATCGGCGCCATTGCAGGCATTATGTCACAGTCAGACAAGATCGGTTATATCGCCGATTATCCGATCTATGGGATGATCGCGAATATCAATGCCTTTGCGCTGGGGGCACAGATGGTAAATCCTAAGATCAAGATCTATCTGAAATGGTCAAAGATGAAGTCCGAGTATTCGGAGAATACATTGGAGGATATCGATGTTTCCTTTATATCGGGAAGGGACTTTATAAGACCAGAAGAAGATTCCACCCAGTTCGGGCTGTATGATGCAGATGGCGATGAACTTGTGAATCTTGCGATGCCAGTGTGGAACTGGGGTGTTTTTTATGAACAGACTGTTAGGAGTATTTTAAATGGAGCATGGAAACAGGAGGTTCCAAAAGGAGAAAATCAGTCTATCAATTACTGGTGGGGAATGTCCTCTGGAATGGTTGATGTGATCTGTTCCAACAGGATGCCATCCGGTACGGTGCGGCTGGTGGAACTTTTAAAGAAAAATATTAGTTCCGGTGAGTTTAAGCCTTTCTCCGGAATTATCAATTCTCAGGATGGACTGGTCCATAATGTAATGGAGGAAGGGATCACGGCGGAAGAGATCATTACCATGGATTGGCTTGCAGATAATATCATTGGATCCATCCCTACTATGGATGAACTGATTGATGAGGCAATACCAATCGTAGAGGTACAGGGAGTTGCGAAAGTGAAAGAACCAGATGGAGAAAATGACGCATGAGAACGATAAAGATTCTTTTTTTATCAGATGAACCATCACCTGCCCTGTGGGATTATTTTGAACCATCCCGATTGGAGGGTATTGACCTGATTATTTCCTGTGGGGATCTTCCCCCACAGTATCTGTCCTTCCTGGCAACCTTTTTTGTGGGGCCAGTACTGTATGTTCATGGCAACCATGATGAATGCTATCTGGACACGCCTCCGGATGGGTGTACCTGTATCGACGGAAAGGTTTATGAATTCGAGGGAATCCGTATTGCCGGGCTTGGTGGTTCTATGAGATACCGTCAGGGCAATTTTCAGTATACAGAGAAGCAGATGCGCCGCCGTACCATAAAGCTGCAGCGCAAGATCCGCCGGCGGGGACTGGATATACTGATCTCGCATGCCCCGGCGTACGGCATCAATGATGCGGAGGATCTTCCGCATATGGGTTTCCGGTGTTTTCACCACTTATTAAAAAAATATCATCCTCAGTATTTCGTTCACGGACATATGCATTTTTCGTATAATTCCAGGCAGAGGCGTGTATCAGTGCATGAAGATATCACCATTATCAATGCATGTGAACGGTATGTATTGGAGTATCCGCAGAAATAAAAAATATGGGATATTTTTTATTTCTGAAGGTTTTGGAAGATCCTGTCCAGGTAGGTGAGACACTGCTCCTTCTCTTCATCGGAAAAACCTTGGAAACTGACCTGTTCCATTTCATCTACAATGCCTTTAACACCCTCTGCGATACGATGCCCTTTTTCAGTCAGGAAGATCTGTTGGATGCGGACGCCATTTTCCTGTAACAGGGGTTCTTTGTATACCAGATCTTTTTCTGTCATTCTATTGAGCAGGCTGGTTACAGTGGCGGGTTCAATGGAACAGCTTCTGGCAAGCTCTTTCTGTGGGCAGCCTTCCTTATGGGAGAGGATCTCGATCATCTTAGGCTGTCCTTTGGACAGCCCTAATTCTCGGAAAACCATCTGGCTTTTCTTTTCATGTATGTGGAATATATTGATCAGGTATTGGTGAAATCGTTTCATGACAAATCCTTTCTAGAAGATCATCTGAGTAAAATTATAAAATCCATTTTTCCATACTGGCCAGTTATGCCCGCCTGGCATCCGGTAATAAATGTGGCTGGCGCCTCTTTGTGACAGTATCTTATCTGTATTAGCTGCCATCTGACCACTGGTAGAATCAGAAGTTCCCACAGACAGCCAGAGAACCTTTGGATAGAGTGTTTTGTCTGTTCCCATAAGGCTGGCATCGGTGGTAGGGGCAGGAGAGAAGATGCCATAGTAGTTAAATAGTTCAAGATTTTTGAGTCCGATATTTACTGTCTGCATGCCGCCCATGGAGAGTCCTGCCATAGCAGTATGGTCTCTGCCGGTATATACATAGTAGGTTTTCTGTATAAATGGCATAAGACACTGTTTTAGATCATTTTCAAAATTGGAAAAGGCAGCGATCGCTTCTGCTGAATAAACATTAGCAGGTATACTGTCATTTTTCATTGCCCGTCCATTTGGAAAGACAACGATCATATCGGCAAGTTTATTTTTAGCATACAGGTTATCAAGTATATTCAGAGGAGAACCATTGACAGCCCATTCCAAGTGGTCACCTCCAATGCCATGCATGCAGTACAGTACATTATATTTTTTTGATGCTGAGTATCCCGGTGGAGTGTATACCATGCACTTTCTGGTGCTTTGGGTTACACTGGAATAATAAGAGACCTCTGACAATTTGCCATGTGGGATCTTGTCATTGTAAGAATCAAAACCAAGGGGAGTATCATACTTATCTCGCATTACTTTTATGGTCATATAAACTGGCTCCTTTACACTATCTTTTATCTGAATGGATATCGATGAAATTCCTGCGCCTACCGCCTGCAGCACTCCCTTTTTTGATACCTTTACAATGTTTTTATCATCACTTTTATAAGAGAGCGCATGGTTCGATACAGTAAGGTCTGAGAGTTTTACCTTATCTCCTTTATTTAATGTCAGGGAATCCTGTTTCAAAGAAACCTGTTTTAGCTGACGGACCACTTTTACTACACAGATTGCTTTGGTTTTACTTCCTTTTACATTGGCAGTGATCTTTGCTGTACCAGTTTTTTTGGCATACAATTTTCCCTTTTGAGTGATCTTTACAATTTTTGGGCGGGAAGATTTAAAAGATATCTCTTTTTTTGGCACCTTTTTTGGTGAGATTTTTTTTACCTTTAAAGTGTATTTTTTCCCTTTTCCAAGCAGAAGCCTGGAATGATTCAATGTGATCTTTTTAACTTCTCTCTTTTTTGCTTCAATCTTTTCTGAACTGGATGAAAGCTGTCCCAAAGCCAGAATAGTCAGAAAACATAAGAGTAAGATCCCTTTTTTACTTCGCTGCATTGTTGTTCCCTCCCTCTGAATTAGAAGTCTAATTAATATATACAATCATTATACATCATTATAAGAGTTTGTCAAGTGGACGACCTTTTAAAAAAAGTGTGAGGAGGTGGCGGCTTCTTCTGAGACAAGCCTTGATATTATAAAGAACAGTATGAAGCCAGTGGATACACTGGTTGGTAAAAAGATCGGGAAGAGAGTAAAAAGAGGGTCAGATCCCTTTTCTAGAATCTGTCCCTCTTTTTGTTGATCGTTTATGTCTTGTCTATATTTGATTCGGGGAAACTATTTGCTGTTTTTTTACTTGTTGCTTCTTCTCCAGATATTCATCTTCTCAGCCTCCTTGATCAGTTCATCACGGAAATCCGGGTGTGCGATGCCGATCAGTGCCTCTGCACGCTGCCATCCGGACAATCCTTTTAGGTTAACCATGCCATATTCAGTTACAACATGGTGGGTATTGGCACGGGTATCTGTTACAATAGAACCATTTGCCAGAGTTGGGCGGATACGGGATTGCAGTTCACCCTTTTTATTCTTAAAGGTAGAGGACAGGCAGATGAAACTCTTGCCGCCCTTTGATTTATAAGCACCCAGAACGAAATCGAGCTGTCCACCCGCGCCACTGATATTTCTTGTTCCGGCAGACTCTGCATTGACCTGTCCGAAGAGGTCGATATCAACTGCATTATTAATAGAAATGAAATTATCATGGGCAGAGATAACATCAATATCATTTGCATAATCAACAGGAACACTCATGACTTCCGGATTGTCATCCAGAAAATCATACAGTTTCTGTGTGCCGGCCCCAAAGGCAAATACCTGGCGTCCTTTATTGATATTTTTCTTTGATCCATTGATCTTGCCTGCTCTGGTGATATCGACAAAAGCATCTACATACATTTCTGTATGTACCCCCAGATCCTTAAGGTCAGATTCAGCAATGAGAGAGCCAACCGCATTTGGCATACCGCCGATGCCAAGCTGGAGGCAGGCACCATCCGGGATTTGCGCAACAATCTGTTTTGCGACAGCTTGATCTACTTCAGTAGCTGCTCCACCGCCGCCAAGTTCTGCCATGGCAGGATTGTCTCCTTCAATGATCATGTCTACTTTTGAAATATGGATTCCATTGTCATAACCGCCAAGACAACGGGGCATATTTTCATTGACCTCAACAATGACACATTTGCTCTTTTCACATGCTGCCATCAGATGGGAAGCGCTTGGTCCGAAATTGAAATATCCGTGCTTGTCCATGGGAGCTACCTGCATGACTGCTACATTCACCGGATCTGGCAGGTCACGGTAGTAACGTGGCAGTTCGGAGTAACGGATGGGAGCATAGAAAGAAAAACCTTCTGCGATCGCTTTTCTCTCGATACCACCCATATGCCAGGAATTCCATGTAAAGTGGTCAGCGGGATTTTCAACTTTGAAGATTTCCGGCACCCACATCAGAATACCGCCATGAAATGTTACATCATGAAGTTCTGTGATGCGTTTTGCCATTTCACGGTCAAAAGCGACAGGCGTGGTGGCAGTCCAGCCATAATCAACCCAGTCGCCGGATTTGACAATCCCAGCAGCTTTCTCTGCTGTTGTCAGTTTGTTCTTATATAATGCTTCGTAATCCATAATTACCTCCTAAATATAAAATATTCAATAAACTTTGTTATAATTTTAACATTATGGTCTTTTGTGGTCAAGGGTGTTTTGGAAGATTTCGGGAAAGGAATAGCGTGATATTGGCAATGGCAGGTTTTTGTGAGAAAAAATGGGAAAGAGAAATTAAAGTGGGTATGTTACAATAAAGTCAATATTAATTATGGGAGGTAATTAGATTGAAAAAGAAAACTTATTTGATTTTGCAAATATTTGCAATGATAGCGATCGCCTGCAGTTGTTCAAATAACCAGGAAATTGTTGAGGAAAAAAAGGAGTATAGTGATGTCGCAACAAGTGGAGCAATGGATTGGGTGAGTGAATCTGCATATGGTACTTCTGTGTTTGGAGAAGATACAGATGAATGGTGCCCTTATGTTGATAGTGATAAATTTTATCGGGAAGAATTAAAAAAAGGGAATAATTATTCTTTATATATATCAAATTATCCTGAAATCCATTCCAGAAAAGATGTTAAGGGGAAAATTAACATTGGAGAAGAAGAATTGTATTATACTATTTTAGATATAGGAAAATCTGAGGTGACTTATTATGAAGACGATGCAAAAAAACGAGAGAAAACAATTGTTTACAACACGGGTTATTACAGAATCTATAAACGGGTAGGAAATCGGTTTTACACATTATGGATTGATCAAGAACTGGATGAAGAGAGCATAAGGAAAAAGGCAAAGAAAATCTTTGATAAATATTGTACGTTGTAAATTTTTAAAATATCCGGAAAGAGGGGATACCAAGATGATAATTGATAGCTTTACTAAGTTGGGAAATAAAACAGTACTTTCTTATCCTTTAGAACGAACATATAAAGATATTAAAAGGATGAGATATCTGATCAAAATTCTGGATAGTATTTGCAAAGTAGAATATATAGGGCTAGAAAATCTTTCGGATAATCCATGTATACTTACCCCAAATCACAGTAGCCATTTGGACATAGTCTGTATATATAAGGCTCTGATGGAATGTTTTGGATACGATAAATTGTACAAGATGTGTTGTTTAGCAGCAAAAGAATTAGAAGTCAGGGAAAAAGGAATGGGCAAAATATTTCGTTCTATTGGTGCAATTCCCTTTGATCGGAATGGAAATAATGTTGCACACCTTAAAATGTTACATACATGCATAAATAAGGGTTTTAGTACAGTTATATTTCCAGAAGGAACCAGAACAAGAAGTGGGGAAATAGGCGCTTTTATGGGGGGGGCGGCAGCGATTGCTATTAAGACTGCTACGGTGGTCATACCTGTTGGTATTATCGGAACTTTTGACATATGGCCGGCAAGTCAAAAGAAACCATGTTTTTCTCTGAAGAGAAAAACAGTGAAAGTCTTATTTGGGCAACCAATTCTTCCAAAAGATTCAACTGTATCAGAACTGACCGGGCAAATCGAGTCAAACGTAAAAGAATTATGCAAGGAGATGTAAAAATGGTTATCGGAGTGGATGCTGACGGAGTGCTTACTGATATGCAGAAATTTAATTTCATATTTGGACAGAGATTTTTTAATAAAAGAATTATAAATCCAAGCGGGTATACAGCAAGAGAAATATTTGAAGTAAGTAAGATAAAAGAAATTTTATATGGAATAAAATATTTTCCACAATATTGCAAAAACTGGCCTCCAAGGAAAGATGCAAGTGTTATACTTAATAAATTGATGGCAGAGGGACATGATTTGCATGAAATTACAGCAAGAAAGTTTGTGACTTCGAACAGCATACTGGGGAAATATAGTAGGAAATGGTTTCTGCAATGGTGTGAAAATAATGAATTCTCTTTTTCAAGTGTTACGTTTTGTTCAGAAAAAAATGGAATGATTGATAAATCTGAGGCTTGCTTAAGATTAAATATAGATATTATGATTGATGACCGACCTGAAATTGTCCTAGCTCTTGCAAAAAAGGGAATTATGGTTTTGATGATGGATGCACCCTATAACCAGTATATCCGGCATGAAAAGGCAAAGCGTGTTTTTGATTGGCTTGATGTTTATGAAAAAATTTCAGAAATGTCAGGAGTTAGCGGAAATTAAGAAATTCTGGATTAAGAAATTCTCAAGATTTTTTTATTCCAACTTTATTCCCAATGTGTTACAATTAAAAAAATTGGAAATAAAGTTGGGAATAAATCCGTATCGAGGAGATTGATGCTTATTTTATATGGGGAATTGAGGATGAGAATCATAAAATAGCTGGGACGACATTCAACCAATATTGCGACTACAATAAAGAACCATATCAAAATTATCTGGCGAGAAATCTTTCTCCGAGCCTGAATTTTTCTTTTGAGGAAATTGAACTTTTTAAGATACTTGATGGGAGAACAGAAACCATAGAAACAATTCTGGCAAAATATCAGGAACTTACTTTCCAAAAATTGTTTGGATATTGTGGGTCAAAAGGAATTGTTTTAAATGATAAAACCTTTATAAAAAATTTAGGGCTACGCAACGAAGAAGGACAATTTAATTTATTGGCGCAGATGTTTTTGGATGATTCTCATTTGCATATCAGTGGGAAATCAGGGCGGGGAGTTCCAGAAATAACGGAAATTTATGGTAAAAAGGCGTTTGCATTTCGAGAGAATCGCAAATTTTAGGCGTTAGCAAAACGGCTGTAGATAACAATATTTCATTTCTGCGTGAAAATAGCTATATTGAGAGAGTAGGGTCAAAAAAAGCGGGATATTGGAATGGGTTATAGAGTATCATATAAGAAGATTAAAGTAAGATTTCTGTCGAAAAGAATATAAATAAAAGTAGGAAGGATTGATTGTATGGCTGTGGCATAAAAAGAAGATTACCAGAGAGCGTTAGATGAACAGAAAAAGAAGTTCGAGAGCTTGTAATGGCTGGATTGGAACAGATAAAAGAGGGAAAGACAAAGGACTTTAATACTGTATGTGACAGATTGGAGAAGAAATACAGAGATGAGGCAATATCAAATTAGGATTACGGAGTTGGCAGAGGAGAATTTAGAAAATGCTGGTGATTACATTGCCTATGAATTGAAAAATATGTTGAAAAAATTGCTTGTTGCCAATATAATATAAAAAGGATGAAGGCAAATGCTTAACGATGTTACGGTCTTTAACATTCATGATTACCTGTCAGCTAAAGACGATAAAGAACTCGGAGAGGAGGAATTACTGGGATTCCTCTCCGAGTTTTCATGTGACAAGAACATATATGTGGAAAGATTTTTAAAAGGACAATCTGTTGAATTCACTAAAAAGAATCAGTCTGTTACTTATAGGAAACAGTGCCTGCCCTCGCAGAAAAGGGTATAGAAATGGCGATGCCGCTTGACATGATAAAAGACACTTATATGTGCAGCAGTGGATTACCCTCAATAATACGAACTACTATGTGGATGTGGTTTTCTACAATAAAATTCTCCGGGCGTATGTGCTGGTTGAATTAAAAACGACAAAGCTCACACTGGACAGCTCAATATGTATCTGAATTACTATGCCAAAGAGGTAAATGGCGAATACGATAACCCGCCAATCGGGATTATCCCTTGTATGGATAGCAAGTAGAAGCTGTTTTGAATGAATGGCATAACAAAGAGAAGAAATAGGCAAAAAAGAACAGGACGCGGTAGCTAGCCAATGACTTCCGCGCCCTGTCTGTTGAGGAAGTAATGAAATTGCTGCACCAGGGCAGTCTGCCCCCACCCCGACAATCCCTGCAACAACCCAGACTCCGTCTCCTGCGCCAACACAACATTCAGACACCAATTATGCATCCGATATGCCAGCACAGGAAGAAGTGGAAGCAACACAGTTATCCGTGGGAACCAGGCTGAGTGATGGGACAGGAGAAGTTTACACTATTACGAAATCTGGCGCATCCAAAGGGGAAGTATCCTATACAGCTCCGAAAGACAGGAAGATAACTTCCGTTGTGGTACCTGCTGTTGTGAAGCTGAAAGGGATCACCTATAAAGTCATATCTATCCGGAAAGATGCTTTCAAAAACTGTAAAAAACTGAAGAAGGCGACGATCGGAAAGAATATAAAGAGTATTGGAAAGAATGCTTTTTATGGTTGTGAAAGGTTAAAGAATATCGCAGTGAAGACAACAAAGCTGACCGCAAAGGGT
The DNA here is from genome assembly GCA_947643415.1 of uncultured Clostridia bacterium. Taxonomy (GTDB): domain Bacteria; phylum Bacillota; class Clostridia; order Lachnospirales; family Lachnospiraceae; genus Eubacterium_F. Next base: position 24,806 of record CANRWA010000008.1, read on the forward strand.
ATTGGCAGCAAGGCATTTGCAAAACTGCACAAAAAGTTAAAGATCAAAGTGCCTAAGAAAAAGTTATCTTCTTATAAAAAATATTCAGGGAAAAGGGTGTGGCAGGAAAGAAGCAGTTAATAAAAAAATAATGTAAATAAAGGGTCGTCTGACGCTGAAAACAGTGCCGAACGACCCTTGGTTTTGCCATCAGAAAAGTTTTAGTTGCATATTGGGCTGGCGATGGATTATAATAACAGTAAGATGTGCCTGTCAGGAGAATGGAGGTGCTTGGTATGCTGGCATTGCAGGGGTATTACGATGGACAGAAGATACAGACATTAGAGGTGATTCAGGCGAAGAAGAACCAAAAGGTAATTATTACTGTGCTGGATGAGTTTGTTGAGGAAATGCCTGTCAGGAAAGAACATTCTGCCAGAGGTCTGCTTTCTGAGTATGCAGATACTGGATTGTGGGAAAAAGAAAAGACGGCATGGGAAAAGGCGGTGGCAGAGAAATATGCAGATGCTTGATACAAACATGGTTCTGCGTTATCTTCTGAATGATAACAAGGAGATGGCGGACGAGGCAGAGAGAATTGTAAAAGATGGCGCTGTTTTGCTGACAACAGAGGTAATTGCAGAAGTAGTTTATGTTTTGAAAGGGGTATATTCTATAGAACGTGGACAGATTGCATCCTGTCTGTTAGAATTTTTATCAGAAGTCAATATCCCTGAAGAACAGGTAGTAAGGTTGGGGCTGGAAACATATGCAGAACAAAATCTGGATTTTGTGGATTGTATATTATATGCTTATAATCGAGTAAAGGGGTATGAGGTTAAGACATTTGATAAGAAGCTTCAAAAACTGCTTGGGGTATCAAATAAGTAAGAATGAAAAAAGAACCTGATTCTGGGGGTATTCAGAGCCAGATTCTTTTTTGTTGTTCTGGGGGATTTTAAGCAAAAAGTTTTAATTGCATAGCGGGCTGGCGATGGATTATAATATAGGCAGTGGAAGGAGTTATATTAATGGATTTAGAAAGAATGAACTTATTTGCTGCAGTTGAACATACTGATGATAACGTACGGGTGCCGTGGTAGATCTGAAGATCCGGAAGGGAAAGGTGCAGGCGAGGGTACAGGGAAGGAGGAAGGTTCCTTATAAGGTTGAGGTCAGGATTAGCCCCCTCTCAGAAGAACGATGTCAGTATGCCATCAGTCGGTGTGGGAAGAAGATTGAAAATCTGGAGCGTCTTCTGCAGGGAGAATTTCCAGAAGAATTGAAAGAACTTTTTTTGGGCAGCCAGGGCTTGTTTCCCTCCCCGAAAGAGATCAGTTTCAACTGTAGCTGCCCGGACTGGGCGCTTATATGTAAGCATGTGGCGGCGGTATTATATGGAATCGGTGCGAGATTCGATGAAAACCCGCTTTTGTTTTTTAAATTAAGGGGGATTGAAGTGGATCGTTTTATCGATGTTGCCTTGGAAAATCGGATTGATAGCATGTTGAAAAATGCAGATAAGCCAAGTGAGAGGATTAGTTCTTCAGACCGCGGCAGGGATTGTTTGGATTGTGACAACCGGCGCACCACAACATCTGTCAATGGCAGGATAAACGTTCTCAAGATTTTGTGCCCGAATCATGAAAAAAATAAGAAAAAACTTTGTTAAATTCTTGACGATATCCTTTCTTTATGTTATGATAGAACCGTGGTGGAAAATCTGTGAAAACAGGCATATTTGCCATGCCTGTGGAATGGAAGGTGGCATGATGAAAGCGATTTATCCTGGCAGTTTCGATCCGGTTACAAACGGGCATCTGGACATTATCCAGCGCGCTGCCAGAGTAGTGGACGAGCTGGTTATTGCTGTGCTTGTAAACAGTGACAAGAAACCATTGTTTACGATGGACGAACGAATGGATATGATTCGGGAGGCAACAAAAGAGATTCCCAATATCAGTGTGCAGTCCTTTACCGGCCTTACCGTTGATTTTGCGAGAGAGAATGGGGCTAAGGTGATGGTCCGGGGGCTTCGTGCTGTGACGGATTTTGAGTCAGAAATGCAGATCGCACAGACCAACCACAGCATAGAACCGGGGATTGAGACGATATTTTTTACAACAAGCCTGGAGTATTCTTTTCTCAGTTCAACCATCGTCAAAGAGATCGCACATTATGGCTCCGATGTGTCAAAACTTGTTCCATCGGTTGTAGAAGAAGCATTTCACCGTAAGTTTGGTCATTCACTGCATTGATCCACGGTGCAGTATTGATAGAGGTAACAGATAAAAATAAAGGAGGATATATTTCATGTCAAAGAAAGTTGTATTAGCTGGCGCTTGCCGTACTGCCATTGGTAAAATGGGTGGTGCTCTGAGTACTGTGCCAGCAGCAAAGCTGGGTTCCATTGTTATTGAAGAAGCACTGAAAAGAGCAGGTGTTGCCAAGGATGCCGTAGACCATGTATATATGGGCTGTGTTATCCAGGCAGGTCTGGGACAGAACGTTGCCCGTCAGGCGTCCATAGGGGCAGGCCTTCCAATCGAGACTCCGGCTGTAACAGTAAACGTTGTATGTGGATCCGGCCTGAACTGTGTGAACATGGCTGCACAGATGATCCAGGCAGGAGATGCTGATATTGTTGTGGCAGGTGGTATGGAGAACATGTCCCTGGCTCCATATGCAGCTATGAACGGTCGTTTCGGTTATAGAATGAACAATGGCACATTGGTTGATACCATGGTGAATGACGCACTGTGGGATGCATTCAATCAGTATCATATGATGGTTACTGCTGAGAATGTAGCAGAGCAGTATGGCCTTACCCGTGAGGAACTGGATGAGTTTGCTGCCAACAGCCAGCAGAAATGCGAGAAGGCGATGGCAGAAGGCAGATTCAAGGATGAGATCGTTCCAGTAGAAGTAAAACAGCGTAAGAAGACTATCGTTGTTGATACTGACGAGGGACCTCGTGCCGGCACAACGGCAGACAGCCTTAGTGCACTGAAATGCTGCAGTGGTGTTGACGGTGGTGTTGTTACTGCTGGTAATGCTTCTGGTATCAATGATGGTGCTGCAGCGATCGTTGTTATGAGCGAGGAGAAAGCAAAAGAGCTTGGGGTTACTCCGATGGCAAGCTTCGTAGCTGGTGCCCTGGGCGGTGTGGATCCGAAGATCATGGGCGTTGGTCCGGTTGCTTCTACAAAGAAGGTACTGGCAAAGACAGGCATGACGATTGATGAATTTGATCTGATTGAGGCAAATGAAGCATTTGCAGCACAGTCTGTAGCAGTAGGAAAAGATCTTGGATTTGATCTGAGCAAGCTTAATGTAAACGGTGGTGCTATCGCTCTTGGTCATCCGGTAGGGGCAAGTGGATGCCGTATCCTTGTTACACTGCTTCATGAGATGCAGAAGCGCGACGCAAAGAAAGGTCTGGCAACACTCTGTATCGGTGGTGGAATGGGCTGCTCCACGATCGTAGAGAGAGACTGATTATATCGCAGGCTGGCCGGTCAGGAGACCGGTCAGTTCCTTGCGTGATAAAATAAATGGAGGGTAATCGTTATGGAATTCATAACATATGAAGTAGAAGACAAGGTTGGTATCATTACCATTAACCGTCCCAAAGCATTGAATGCGCTGAACAGTGCTGTGCTGGATGAACTGGATGCCACACTGGATGCAGTTGACCAGAATGAGATCCGCTGCCTGATTCTGACAGGAGCAGGAGAGAAATCTTTTGTTGCCGGTGCTGATATTGGAGAGATGAGCACACTGACTAAGGCAGAGGGCGAGGCATTTGGAAAGAAGGGAAATGATGTATTCCGCAAGCTGGAGACATTTCCGCTTCCTGTCATTGCTGCCATCAATGGATTTGCTTTGGGAGGCGGCTGTGAGATTTCCATGAGCTGTGATATCCGTATCTGTTCTGAGAACGCTGTATTTGGACAGCCGGAGGCTGGTCTTGGTATTACACCGGGATTTGGCGGCACACAGAGACTTGCCCGTCTGGTAAGCCCTGGCATGGCAAAACAGTTGATCTATACAGCAAGAAATATCAAGGCAGATGAGGCATACCGCATCGGTCTTGTAAATGCGGTTTATCCACTGGAAGAGCTGCTCCCACAGGCAAAGAAGATGGCTGCCGGTATCGCAGCACAGGCCCCGATCGCTGTACGCAACTGCAAGAAAGCGATCAATGACGGGCTTCAGGTAAATATGGATGAGGCCATCGTGATTGAAGAAAAGCTCTTTGGCGATTGCTTTGAGACAGAAGACCAGAAAGCTGGTATGGGCAACTTCTTAGAGAAGGATAAAGAAAAGAAATTGAAAGTAGTTCCATTTAAGAACAAATAAAAAATATATGGAGGTAAAAGTTCATGAAAGTTGGTGTTATTGGTGCAGGAACCATGGGTTCCGGTATTGCGCAGGCATTTGCGCAGACAGAGGGTTATGAAGTATATTTGTGCGATATCAATGAAGAGTTCGCAGCAAATGGCAAGAAAAAGATCGCCAAGGGATTCGAGAAGAGAATCGCTAAGGGAAAGATGGATCAGGCTGCTGCAGATGCAATCCTGAACAAGATCACAACAGGTGTGAAAGATATCTGTACAGATTGTGATCTGATCGTAGAGGCTGCCCTTGAGGTTATGGATGTCAAGAAACAGACATTCAAAGAGCTGCAGGATATTGTAACGAAGGATGACTGTATCTTTGCTACAAACACATCCTCTCTTTCTATCACAGAGATCGGACAGGGTATCTCCCATCCGGTGATCGGTATGCACTTCTTTAACCCGGCACCTGTTATGAAGCTGGTTGAAGTAATCCGTGGAGAGAACACAACAGATGAAGTAAACGAAAAAGTTGTTAATATCGCAAAAGAGATCGGCAAAACTCCTGTTGAGGTAAAAGAGGCTGCTGGATTCGTTGTAAACAGAATCCTGATTCCGATGATCAATGAAGCAGTTGGTATCTATGCTGATGGTGTTGCTTCTGTAGAAGGTATCGACGCTGCCATGAAACTTGGTGCAAATCATCCAATGGGACCGCTGGCTCTGGGTGATCTGGTTGGTCTGGATATCTGCCTTGCTATCATGGAAGTACTGCAGGCTGAGACAGGTGATCCGAAGTACCGTCCTCATCCACTGCTGAGAAAGATGGTACGTGCCGGCAAGCTTGGCATGAAGACAGGCGTAGGATTCTACGATTATTCTAAATAAATAGTTCCAAAGAAAGGAGTTATATCGATCATGGATTTTAAATTAGACAAACAGCATGAGATGGCGAGACAGTTGTTCCAGGATTTTGCCCAGAACGAAGTAAAGCCACTTGCGCAGGAAGTTGATGAGACAGAAGTTTTCCCACGTGAGACTGTAACTAAGATGCAGAAACTCGGTTTCATGGGAATCGCCATTCCGAAAGAATATGGCGGACAGGGCTGTGATCCTCTTACATATACAATGTGTGTAGAGGAGCTTTCCAAGGTATGTGGTACCACTGGTGTTATTGTATCTGCACATTCTTCCCTTGGTGCAGACCCCATCTATATGTACGGAACAGAAGAGCAGAAAAAGAAATATCTGGTACCTCTTGCCAATGGCGAGAAACTGGGTGCTTTCGGCCTGACAGAACCGGGTGCTGGTACGGATGCCCAGGGACAGCAGACAAAAGCTGTTCTGGATGGAGATGAGTGGGTACTGAATGGTTCCAAATGTTTTATCACAAACGGTAAGGAAGCAGATATTTATATTATCATCGCTGTTACCGGCATTATTGAGAAACGTGGCAGAAAGATCAAAGAGATTTCTGCATTTATCGTAGAGAAGGGCACTCCGGGATTCTCCTTTGGAACAAAAGAGAAGAAGATGGGTATCCGCGGATCCTCAACCTATGAGCTGATCTTTGAAGACTGCCGTATTCCAAAAGAGAATTTGTTGGGACAGCAGGGTAAAGGTTTTGGAATTGCCATGCATACACTGGATGGTGGACGTATTGGTATCGCTGCCCAGGCTCTTGGTCTTGCGGAGGGCGCTCTGGAAGCAACCATCGAATATGTAAAAGAGAGAAAACAGTTCGGACGTTCCATCGCACAGTTCCAGAATACACAGTTCCAGCTTGCTAATATGGCAACAAAGGTAGAGGCCGCTAAACTTCTTGTATACAAAGCAGCAAAAGCAAAAGAGACTCAGAAAGTCTACAGCGTAGAAGCTGCTATGGCAAAATTATTTGCTGCAGAGGTTGCCATGGAAGTGACAACCAAGGCGGTTCAGTTACACGGTGGTTATGGTTACATTAGAGAATATGACGTTGAGCGTATGATGCGTGATGCTAAGATCACAGAGATCTACGAAGGAACTTCAGAAGTTCAGCGTATGGTTATCTCTGGTAGCTTATTGAAATAGGAGGTGCTCTTGTGAAAATTGTAGTTTGTATAAAACAGGTACCGGATACTAAGGGCGGTGTTGTATTTAACCCAGACGGTACATTGAATAGAGGTGCAATGCTTACCATCATGAATCCGGATGACAAAGCTGGTCTGGAAGCTGCACTGAGAATTAAAGATGAAACTGGTGCAGAAGTTACAGTACTTACCATGGGTCTTCCAAAGGCAGAAGAGGTTCTCCGTGAGGCTATGGCTATGGGTGCTGACAATGGTATCCTGGTTACTGACCGTGTTCTGGGTGGTGCTGACACATGGGCTACTTCTACTACCATCGCTGGTGCACTGAGAAATATCGATTATGATCTGATCATCACTGGGCGTCAGGCGATTGATGGTGATACTGCACAGGTTGGTCCTCAGATTGCTGAGCATCTGGATCTCCCGGTTATCTCTTATGCACAGAATATTAAGATTGAAGGAAACAGTGTGATCGTTGAACGCCAGTATGAGGACAGATATCATGTAATCAAGGCTCAGATGCCTTGCCTTATAACAGCTCTTTCTGAGTTGAATGAGCCTCGTTATATGACTCCGGGCGGGATTAATGAAGCGTTTGAGAAGGAAGTTACTGTATGGGGCAGGGCAGACCTGAAGGATGTAGATGATGCTAACCTTGGTCTGAAAGGATCCCCAACAAAGATTGCCAAAGCTTCGGATAAGGTCCGTAAGGGTGCCGGTGAAGTGGTAACTCTGGATCCAGCAGAAGCTGCAGCCTATATCGTTGACAAATTCAAAGAGAAACATGTAATCTAATTGGGTGTGAATGTCGCACACGCAAGAATGGAGGTTAAAATGAGTTTAGAAGAATATAAAGGTGTATATGTCTTTGCTCAGCAGGTTGACGGTGAGGTCAGCAGCATCGCATACGAACTGCTTGGTAAAGCAAAGGATCTTGCAAAAGATCTGGATACAGATGTAACTGCTGTACTGCTTGGCAGTGGTGTTATGGGACTGGCAGACAGTCTTGCTGAGTACGGCGCAGATAAAGTGATCGTAGTAGACGACAAGGAACTTGAAGTATACAGAACAGAGCCATATGCACATGCTCTGTCATCTGTTATCAATGAGTATAAACCAGAGATTATGCTGGTAGGTGCAACTGCCATCGGCCGTGACCTTGGTCCCCGTGTATCTGCACGTGTGGCAACTGGTCTGACCGCTGACTGTACAGTACTGGAGATTGGTGATTTCACAGACATGGCGACAAAGGAAGTATTGCCAAAGCAGCTTCTTATGACACGTCCTGCCTTTGGCGGCAATACCATTGCTACGATTGCCTGCCCATATAACCGTCCTCAGATGGCTACGGTACGTCCTGGCGTTATGCAGAAGATTGCTCCGATCGCAGGGGCAAAGGCAAATGTCATTGAGTACAATCCTGGTTTCACACCAGACAACAAGTATGTTGAGATTCTGGAAGTTGTGAAATCCGTTGCCGATACTGTTGATATCCAGGATGCTAAGATCCTTGTATCCGGTGGACGTGGCGTAGGAAGTGAAGAGAATTTCAAGCTTCTTCAGGACCTTGCCGATGTACTTGGCGGTACCGTAAGCTGCTCCCGTGCTGTTGTTGAGAATGGCTGGATGCCTCAGGAGCGTCAGGTTGGACAGACTGGTAAGACGGTTCGTCCTAATGTATATTTTGCTATTGGTATCTCTGGTGCGATCCAGCACGTAGCCGGTATGGAAGAGGCTGACATCATTGTTGCCATCAACAAAGATGAGACAGCTCCGATCTTCGATGTAGCAGATTATGGTCTGGTTGGTGATCTGAATAAGATCGTTCCTCAGTTGACTGAAATGCTGAAAGCTGAAGTAGCAGGGAAATAATCGGAACAGGTATGACGAATACTAAATGGACTCCGCTGATCTGGCGGGGTTCATTTTTTGTGGATTTTGCGGTTTGTGTGTGATAGAATGAATCTGTTTAGAGGTGAGTATTATTGAATAACAAAAAAGGGCGTGAAAATTTATACTTGAAGACAGATTTGATCTTGAAAAGACCTTGGAAACCATATTTGATTCCGGGACTTTTACCGATATATAGATATAGAGAACTGAAAATGCCCGCAGGGATGCTCGAAAGGGTGAAAAAGAGACAAGGAAGTGAAGGATTATGAAGATAGGAGAGGCAAGACAATTATATTCAGGTAAGATCCACGAATATCAGAATCAAAAACGGTCGCTGTCAATGCAGAAAAAAGAATTGGAAGAGAAGATCAAGCTGACGGAGAATGGCAAAGAAGTGTATGCAGATGAAGCAGTTTCGCTGGAACTGTCCTATGAAGCTGTCTCCAAGAAGTACGATGAATATCATAATTACATGGAACAGCTTATGGAGATGCACTCCGCTTATGCAAATCTTGAGTCAACGAAACAGCAGACAGAGGCGATGAAGGAAGAAGCGCAGGATCTGGCGAAGATTATGGAAGTAGCACGGCGGATCGCCAAGGGGGCAAAAGTGCCTGGCAAGGATGAGCAGAAGCTCATGGAATATAGTATGGAGATGTATCAGGCGGCGAAGAGTATGGCGATGATGAATGAACAGAAGGAAAAATACAAATCTCTGTGGAAGGATGATGAGGCACCGAAGGAAAATCCGGATCCAAGAGAGGTAGCGGATGGCCATGAAGCGCCAGCAGGTGAGCCGGAGGTCCAGAATGTGTCCGATACGATGGCTGCCGCTGCCGCAAGTGCAGGAGTGACGGCAGAACAGGGCTGACGGCCGGACCGAAAGGCAGCTTGCGCAAATATGTATGGAATAAGGAGAGCATAGATGAATCCAATTGGAATTGTAATCTGTAATTATAATAAGAGAGACTTTGTTGTAGACTGTATCCGCAGCGTACAGGAAAGTAAGGTACAGAATTTTGATATCTATATGGTGGACAACGCCTCTGCTGATGACAGTGTAGAGGCTGTGAGGAAAGAATTTGGCGATTCTGTCACAATCCTGCAGAATAAAGAAAATCTGGGTGGCTCTGGTGGTTTTAATACAGGGCTTCGTGTCGTGAAAGAAAAGGGATACCAATATTTTGTCTGTCTGGATAATGATGTATTGGTGGATGAAAATGCTATCCATGCCATGTATGAATATATGGAGGCAAATCCGGATGTGGGTATGGCAGGTTCGCGGGTGTATCATATGCAGATGCCGGACTATATCCAGCAGTGTGGCCTTACGATTGATTTTGATCATTGTACGGCTCAGACACTATATGCAGATCAGCTTGAGGATGGGACGCTGCCAGAGGTGGTCGAATGTGACACTGTGGCTACCTGTTCGGTTATGATCCGGGGATCTTTGATCCGTGATACGGATGTTGGCATTATGCCAGAGGATAATTTTATTTATTGGGATGATATGGAATGGGGACACCGGATGCACCTTGCCGGATACCGGACCGTCACACTGGCAGCGTCACAGGTTCTTCACCAGATGGGCGCCAATGTAAGACATGCCAATACATTTATCAATTACTATATGTGGCGCAACCGCACGAATTTTTTTATGCGCTATGCGCCAGAGGAGAAGATGGATCAGATGAGTGTCCAGCTTCTGTCTGCCTTCTTTGATGCCATGTATGAGAGCCTGTTTCGGGAAGAGCACAATATCCGGCAGTCTTTATCCTATGCGCTGTTTGACGCTATGAGTGGGGTGCGGGGAAAAGCAGATGATTACAAGATACTGGAAAACGATGCCAATGATGATAAGCTGACAGCTTATGTGAAGGATAAAAAGAGTTACTGCATTATCCCGGATGGCCAGGAGGAAGATGCACTATATTTGAGAAATTTTCTTGTAAGTGTGAATCCGGCTATCCAAGAAGCGGCAAAGGAAGAGGCAGAGGTTATTCTTCATCTGTGCCCATATATTTTCAAAGTAAAAGATCTGTCAAGAAAAGAAATTTATATTGATCCGGACCGGAGCTGTATCATCACAGAAGAGGATGTGGAGATGGTCAGAAACTATGAGTATAGTAAGATGCTGTTTCTCTATATGAATCAGGGTATCTTTCTGGCGGCAGCGAAGAAATTGAGAGGGGAGAATTCAGGTGAATAAGTTTAGGATTATTCTGTTTTTTCTGGTGGTAATGGGAATGGCTTTTTGCACGAATACAGCCAGGGCGGCGACACCTGTGGAGAAATGGGGGCAGTTGTCTGTCAAAGGTACAAATATTGTGAATAAAAATGGGAAGAAGGTTCAGTTAAAGGGGGTCAGTACCCATGGCATTGCCTGGTTTCCCCAGTATGTAAATAAGTCATGTTTTAAAAGTTTTAAGAAGATGGGAGTAAATACGATCCGTATTGCTTTCTATAGTGATCCGGGTTCTGGTTATACGACAGATCTGTATGGGAAAATAGATGAGGGAGTAAAGTATGCCGATGAACTTGGTATGTATGTGATTCTTGACTGGCATATTCTGAATGATGGAAATCCCAAAACACATCAGACAGAGGCCCTAAAGTTTTTTACCCGTTTTGCGAAGAAATATAAGAATCGGAAAAATATCCTGTATGAAATATGCAATGAGCCAAATGGTGATGTGACCTGGGAGAGGGATATCCGCCCCTATGCCAATAAGGTGATTAAGAGAATCCGGAAATATGACAAAAAGAATATTATCATTGTAGGAACTCCTACATGGTCCCAGGATGTGGATGTGGCGGCGCAGAAACCACTGACCCAGAAAAATATTGCCTATTCCCTGCATTTTTATGCTGCGACACATACCGACTGGATCAGAGATAAGCTAAAGAAGGCGTATAAAATGGGGCTTCCAGTGCTTGTGACAGAGTTTAGTATCTGTGATGCTTCCGGCAATGGCGGCATTGATAAAAACAGTGCAAAAAAGTGGATGAAACTGCTGAACCAGTACAAGATTGGTTATGTGGCATGGAATATATCCAATAAAAACGAGACTTCTGCCCTGATTAAATCCAACTGCCAGAAGACAGGGGATTTAACAAAAGGAAATCTGTCAGCATCTGGGAAATGGATTGCGGCGTGGTGGAAGAAATGAGAGGGTGTATATGAAAAGAATTATTGTTTTTCTGATAATAATTTTCGTGATATTCAGTCTTATTTCGTGTGGGGAGACCATAAAGGATGATTCGGGGAAGACAGTTACTTCAGGTTATGCTGTGACAGAAATGTTGGTCAGCGGCAGTTCTTCTGATTCGGGACTGGATGCTTTGAAAAAAGATCAGAATAAGTACAAGTTTAATGATTACGAATCAGTCAGGTACGAAGATGTTGTCTGGACCGCTATGAGTGAGAAAATGCCAAAGAGAGAATATAAGGAATTCTCTGAATATTTACCTGCCCTGACGGGAGAGATTGCTGTTCACTGGCAGGCTGAGGCTGATGGGGATGACGCATATAAAGAAGATGGGGTTCAGGGTCATGATCTGACGGTCCAGCAGATGTTTGATATAGTGAGAGAAGATTTTGAGATGGAAGATCCCTCTTATGGTGAAGTGAGTTCGATTCTCTTTTGGGATATGACAGGAGATGGCGTGAAGGAGCTTGTGATGGAGACGCCATATGGTGCATACAGCCATTTAATCATACATAGACAGGGAAATGAATTTTATGGAACAGCTTTCGTGCGCCGATGGTTTCAGATGCCGCAGAGAAGTGGATATTTCTGGGTAGGAAAGGGAGTTGGATACTGGTGTTATCTGACTTTTAAGGATGAAAAATATGATATAATATCTGTGGCTGGGATTCAACAGGGGACAAAAGGGAATAGCGCTGATATTCTGGAAGAATATTATATTCAGGATAAAAGAGTGAATGAGAAAGAATATAAAGAGTGGGAAAAAGAGAATCTGACCGGGGAGATCAAAGAGTACGAGCTGCCTGTGAAAGAGGAAGTGAAATATGAATAATAATGAAATAAACAGAGTGGCAATGGTACAGTCTGCCATTGCCACTATCAATAACTATTCTACTGTCACACTCTTAGCCAAGTTTCTCGGCTGGTCTACATTCAGCCCTTTTTCTACTGCTACATAATAAGCAAGATACTGCAGGATCACTACACTTACAAATGGCGTGAAGAGGGGATCTGTATCAGGAAGTACCACCTGATGGTCACACAGGGCGGCATCCACCGATGCATCCGGTCCAGTGACAAGAATGACTTTTGCCCCACGGGAACGGACTTCCTGTACATTAGAGATCATCTTGGCGAAGACATCCGGCTGTGTGGCTACCGCAATGACAGGAACATTGTCTGTGATGAGGGATATCGTTCCATGCTTTAACTCTCCAGCGGCATATGCTTCTGAGTGGATATAGCTGATCTCCTTTAATTTCAGGGAACCCTCACAGGAGAGGGCATAGTCGAGTCCTCTTCCCAGAAAGAAAATATCATCGTTTCGGGCGATCCGTTTTGCTATATTTTCTAATTGGGTATCATATCCCAGCGCTTCCTCTACTTTATCTACGGTTTCCATGAGTTTTGTCATATAATCGGATGCTTCTGCCTCTGTTATCTTTTTGATGACAAGGGCAAGGCGGAGAGCGATCAGATACATAACAGAGAGCTGTACACTATAGGCCTTTGTGCTGGCAACAGCAATCTCCGGACCAGCATGTGTATAGAGGACATAATCACTTTCCCTTGCGATGGAAGAACCTTTTACATTTACGACAGAGAGAGTTTTGGCACCCCGTTCTTTTGCCAGCCGCAGGGCAGCAAGGGTATCCGCAGTTTCTCCTGACTGGGATATTGTGATAAATAAAGTGTGTTCATCCATAATGGGATCCTGATAGCGGAATTCAGAAGCAATCTCCACTGTAACAGGAATGCGGCAGAGGCGTTCGATCATATTTCTCCCGATGAGGCCGGCATGCATCGCTGTGCCACATGCTGTGATGAGGATGCGGTTAATATTTTCAAAAATATCATCCCCGACTTCATCTGCGCTGAAATCTGGAAGTCCATCTACCATGCGGGGGCGGATCGTATTCAGGAGTGCTGTGGGCTGGTCGTGGATCTCTTTCATCATAAAGTAGTCATAACCGCCTTTTTTGGCAGCCGCCATATCCCATCCGATGTGATGGATATGGGGACTGTAGATCTCACCTGTCTCATCTTTTACGATGATCTCATCCCTGGTCATTTTTGCAATATGGCCTTCTTTTAATACAAAGTAATGTTTTGTATGGCTTACCAGTGCTACCATATCAGAGGCAACAAGAGAACCCTTATCCGTATGGGCCGCCACCAATGGGCTGCCGTTCCGTATGGCATAGATGGTTTCCGGAATATCCGAGAACATAATACAGAACCCATAGGCGCCTTCCAGTTTGGAGACCGCCATTCGGATGGCGGCTTCCGGATCTCCTTTGTAGCAGTCATCAATCACCATGGCAGCGATCTCAGAGTCCGTCTGGGAAATTGGTTTCTTTCCCTTTTCTTCCAGTTCATCCTGAAGTTCCTTATAATTTTCAATAATACCGTTGTGGATCAGGGTAACACGTCCTGCCGTATGGGGATGGGAATTCGTATCAGATACCCCCCCATGGGTTGCCCAACGGGTATGGCCGATGCCGCAGGTGGCTTCCTCCTTGCCGGCTGCTGATACTTTTTCACGGAGGCAGGAAACCTTTCCTACTGTTTTGATCGTTTTTATCATATTGCTGGCAAAATAAGAGATGCCAGCACTGTCATAGCCCCGGTACTCCAGAGCCTGTAATCCATTGATCAGAGTTTTTTTTGCGTTTTTGTGTCCAACACATCCAATAATTCCACACATATTCAAATCTCCTTTCTATATACTATGAAATCCTAGCATTGCTGGTGAATAAAGTCAAGCAAAATATATAAGACAAAAAATTGACAAATTTTTTGAAATTCTATAGCCTGTCATGAAAAAATATGTTATACTATATATAAAATTTTTAGAAGATATGGATTTAGTAACTGTCAACTGTTTTTACCGCGAAGCTGGCGGGAAGTTAAGGCTATTTATATAGCAATCTGATATCAGAAAAGCTTTTGGGATATGAAAAAGAAATTTTTACCGTTGCTGTTGATCGCAGCTCTTTCATTGACTGGCTGTGCTGCCGGGACACAGGAGTCCTATTCAACCAAGGTTAAGACAAGTGAAGAACAGATCCTTGTTTCTTCGCAGTTTGGTTCAGGTGATGTGGTGGCAGATGCTGGAGGGGCTTCCAAAGAGGATAAAAAGGATCAGGAGTCTAAGTCTGAAGACAGTAAGGAACCCTCATCATCTTCTGGTGATGCTCCGAATGTTTGGTTCATCAATAATGCAAATGGCATTGGGTGGTCGGCAGCCCTTACCACAAGCATGAATGGAACCTTTGATACCGATGCGTATGATTATACTTTTGTAGATGGTCAGGGAAAGTTTGAAGTTCAGATTGATGCAATGAAGAATGCGATTGCAGATAAAGCAGATGTCATCTGTCTTGATCCGATCCAGGAGGATGGATTTGATGATGTCTTAAAGGAAGCAAAGGAAGCCGGCTGTAAAGTGTTCCTTGTAGACAGAATGGTATCTGCAGATAAGAGCCTGTATGAGGGATGGCTTGGTTCCAATTTTGACCTTGAGGGTGAGAATGCGGGTAAATGGCTGGTAGAGAAGGCAGACGGAAAGAAGATGAATATTGTGGTGCTTCAGGGCGGAAAGGGAGCATCTGCCCAGATTGGACGGCATGACGGATTTAACAGGATCATTAAGAAGAATAAGAATTTTAAAATTCTTGCAGAAGAGCTGGCTGACTTCGATAAGGCAAAGGCAAAGACTCTTATGTCAAAATATCTGGATAAATATGGAGATAAGATTGATGTTATCGTGACGCATAACGATACGATGTGTTATGGAGTAATAGAAACCTTAAAAGAAAAGAATATTGATCCAAATAAATACATAATCATTTCTTTTGATGGAGAGGCAGAGGTATTTAAGCTGATGGTAGATAATGCAAAGGTGGATCTCTGTGTGGAATGTAATCCTCTTCTTGGCCCTGCTACAGAAAAGTTAGTTGCCAAAATGGTTGCCGGTGAGAAGATAGATAAAACGAATTATGTAGACGAAGGAGTGTTCACTGCTGATATGGCAGCGGCAGAGCTTCCAAACCGTCAGTACTAAATGAAAATGCCTGTGAGTTCAGGCATCCTCAGACATGAAAGTAGGTGTATTTATTGCGTAATAAAGAAAAGATGATGGATTCTCCCCGGAAGGCAGGCAAAGGTTCCTTTACTTTCCTGAATCCTGTTAAGAGTGTGATTGCCCGCGGATATTATACTGCGCTGCTGTCTATTATCGTTATACTGGTAGCTTCTTATTTGACTACAATTCCTGGTTCCCGGAGTTCCCTGTCAGACCAGGCAGAAAATAACATGCTGGACCTGTCTCAGTCATATATTAAGATTTTAGAGGCCAGAATCAGCGCGATCAATAACACAGCAGAATATATGAATACAGATGGTGATTTTTATAGCTGTCTGATACAGGGAGGAGAACCATCCCTGATCACAGCGAACCTGAAGTCTTTCATTAAGGACAATCCAAGTTATTTGTCTGCGGCAGTCTATGATAAGGATGGCAAATTTGTCACTGCATCAGAGGACAGCTTTTCAAAGGACAGTAATCCGTATTATGTGAATGCTGCCTTATCTCTGAAACAGCCAATGCAGAGTGATTATCTTAAGGTGGGGGATGAAAACTGTATTGTATGTGCGGTACCA
Organism: uncultured Clostridia bacterium; assembly: GCA_947643415.1. GTDB lineage: Bacteria > Bacillota > Clostridia > Lachnospirales > Lachnospiraceae > Eubacterium_F. Next base: position 40,964 of record CANRWA010000008.1, read on the forward strand.
TTGATCAATGCGGATACATTATTTGGATGTGTTGCTATTGTTGTTCCGGTACAGAGTTTTACATCTGAGCTTGCCTCAGTTAAATTGCAGAATACAGAATCCAGTTTTGCATATCTGCTGACTCCTCTTGGCCATTTTATATATCATCCTGAAAGTGAGTATATAGGCAAGATCACAGGGGAAGATGTCATACGTGATCTGATTGCGCAGGGAAATGTTGTATCAGCAGTGGTGCATTTTAACTATGAAGGAGAGAAAATTGCAGGTCTGGCAACCTCTACAACAAATGGCTGGACACTGATTATTCAGGCAGATAAGAGTGAGCTTTTGAAGCCTGTCAATAATACAGCAGTTAAATCCATTATTATCTGTATTATTATTGCTATCATTGTATCGGTTTTTGCATATCTTGCTATATATATATTCCTGCGTCCGATTGCCCTGATGACAAAGGAGATCACAAGTATATCTTCTCTGGATTTTACATCAACCAAATCAATTGATAAACTTACTAAGGAGCAGACTGAGATTGGTACAATGGCACGGGAGATCCGGAAGATGCATGACAATATTAAAAATGTGATCAGCGATCTGAATGATGTCACAGAAAAAATCAGTTCTGGCAGTACAACACTGAGCGATATTGCTGCCAGCCTTACCGATTGCTCCTCGGAAAATTCTGCAGTATCCGAACAGCTTGCATCGGGAATGGAACAGACGACAAATACAGTCAGTGCTATTAAGGGACAGGTGGATACCATTAAGAGCCGTACTGTGGAGATTAACAGACAATCACATAGCACAATCCAGCTTTCGGATACGATCATGGACCGTGCTACCAATGCCAGGCAGTCTGCGATGCAGGCAGCAGACAGTACACGTGATATGTACAGTAAAGTTAATGTGGAAGCCCGTGCTGCCCTGGAGCAGTCAAAGGCGGTAGCAAAGATCAATGACCTGACAGAGAATATTCTTGATATTGCTGAGCAGACCTCCCTTCTTGCCCTGAACGCAAATATCGAGGCGGCGAAATCAGGTAAATATGGGAAGGGTTTTGCTGTTGTGGCAAAAGAGATCAGTAAACTTGCAGAGCAGTCATCTGAGACAGCTACTAATATCAGCGCTATCATTATTGAAGTGACTACGGCTGTGAATAATATTGATGCCTGTCTGACTAAGACTCTTGAATTTATGGATGTATCTGTTATGAAGGATTATGATAATTTTACAGAGATCAGCAATACCTATCATCAGGATGCCAAATCTTTTCAGTCCACTCTGACGGAGATTACACACTCCCTGAAGAGCCTTGAGACGGCAACCAATGATATTGCCATGGCGGTTTCCGGAATGACAGAAACGATTAATGAATCTTCGGAGGGGATTGTGACAATTGCCAGCAGGTCTGGTGAAGTTGTGAATTTGTCTGATAATACATATAATCAGGTTAAGTTAAATGGTGAGATGTCGGATATCCTACAAGGAATCGTGGATAAATTCAAGTTATAGATTGGCGCCATTAAGCTAAATTGGTGAGAATAGTGATATTTTATAGATGACAAGTTATGGGAAATCTCCTTTTCTGCATAATAGTAGGTGGCAGAAAAGGGGATTTTCTGATATAATACTTTTCATGAATTAGCTTAACGGCGGGTTCATATTAACACTGTTGAGCTGGGAAGGGATTTCAGAGATGAGTAATTTTCGGGTAGAATTAAAAAAAGTAGTGGATGATTCTTATGATGTACAGATCGGACAGGATCTGATCCCGGTACTGCTGGATGATATAAAAGATGGACTGGCGGGCAGGATTAAGAAATTTGCCGTGATCACTGATTCCATAGTGGAACCACTTTATGGTGGATCTGTTCTTTCAGCGTTGAGGGCGTCGGGTTATGAGGCAGATCTTTTTGTGTTTCCGGCGGGTGAGAGGAGTAAAGTCCGTGCCACAAAAGAAATGTTAGAGGATGCTATGCTGGCGAAAGAATACCGCCGGGATTGCTGTGTCATCGCTGTGGGAGGTGGTGTTGTGACAGACCTTGCCGGATTTCTGGCAGGAACATTCGGGCGGGGCGTGCCATTTATCAATTATGCCACGACGCTGCTCTCAGCAGCGGATGCTTCCATCGGTGGCAAAACAGCGGTGGATACCGATCTGGCAACGAACCTTATTGGACTGATCTATCAGCCTCTTAAAGTCTATGTGGATATTGATACATGGAAGACGCTGCCGGAGAAGCAGATGGTGAATGGACTGGCAGAGACAGTGAAACACGCCTGTCTGGCTGATATGGAGTTATTCCGGTATCTGGAAGACCACAGCCAGGAGATCCTTGCCTGTGATGCAGCGGCATGTACTTATATATCAGAACATAACTGTGCTGTGAAATATAAGGTTGTGATGAAGGATGAGAAGGAAAAGAACCTGAGAGAGATACTGAACCTCGGTCATACTGTAGGGCGTGCTATTGAGACGGTCAGCGGATACAGGCTTCTCCATGGGGAGGCAGTTGCCATTGGCATGGCAGCACAGGTTTTGCTTGGCTGTGAGTGTGGCTATCTGACGAAAGAAGAATGTGACAGGGTGATCGCCCTGATGAAGAAGGTCGGTCTGCCGGTAGCGGTTCCGGAGTATATTGATAGAGAGAATCTGGTTCGGAAACTATATACAGACAAGAAGGTCAGAGACGGGAAATTGCGCTTTGTATTCCAGAAAGGAATTGGGGAAGTCATGACCTTTGGAGATGAGGTGTATGCAAGAGAAGTGGCAGAGGAGGAGATTCGTGCCATTATCCAGAAGATGTAGGAAGGAAGAGTGAAAAAATGATACCAATAATAATTATCATTGCCATTGCAGCGATCCTTATCTTAATTGTGATCGGTTGTTACAATAAGCTTGTGAAACAGAAGATAACAGTAGAGGAAGCATTTTCTACTATGGATGTGTACTTGAAAAAGAGGTTTGACCTGATCCCCAATCTGGTGGAGACTGTGAAAGGATATGCGAAACATGAAGAGGGTACGTTATCCAAAGTTGTCTCTCTCAGGAATCAGAATTACAGCAGCATGTCTCAGGAAGAAAAACTTGCGAACAGTGCCGCCGTCTCACAGGCGATACCGAAGATTATGGCTCTGGCTGAGAGTTATCCGGATCTGAAAGCGAACCAGAACTTTATGGAACTGAGTATCCAGTTGGAAACGGTGGAAAATGATATTGCCAGCGCGAGGAAATATTATAATGGTGCTGTAAAGCGGTACAATATGACAGTACAGACAGTTCCTACTAATATGATCGCCGGGATGTTCCACTTTGAGGTCAAACCAATGTTTGAGGTGGATAGTGTGGAAGAGCGGCAGAATGTGAAGGTGAAGTTTTAATGAAAAAATACATTATTCTTGCTCTCTCTATCTGTTTTCTATCTTTTTTTGCTGCACCTTCCATTAAGGCAAGTGTAAGTGACTTTACGATTGAGAGTTATCATGTAAACATGAAAGTGACAGTGCAGAATACATATCAGATCGAGGAAACCATCAAAGTTAAGTTTCCGGGGGAGCGTCACGGGATCTATCGGGATATTCCATTGGTGAATCTTGTGGAACGTTCCGATGGCGGTAAGGACAGAATTGTTGCCAGAGTGGAGAATATCCGCTGTGGGGATAAGTATTCGACCTCCAGAGAAGGTGACGACTGCCGGATTCAGATCGGTGATAAGGATGTGCTTCTTACTGGGGAGAAAGTGTACCACATTTCCTATGATTATGTGATGGGAAATGATGTGCTGAAAGGAAACGATGAATTATATTATAATATCATCGGCCAGGGCTGGGAGACAACGATAAAAAATGTGACATTTACGATTGAGATGCCAAAAGAGTTTGAGGAAAAAAACCTTGGCATGTCCTGGGGAAGATATGGTTCTGAGCAGCATAGGGAACTGTATTATACGCTGGAGGGCAATACGATCCATGGAAAGTTGTCTGAGGATGTTGTTCTGGGGTATGGGCAGGGAGTGACTGTGCGCCTGCTGCTGCCAGAAGGATATTTTGAGAGGTCAGGGAGGATACCATGGTTTGCTTATAGTGCCATATTTCTAGCAGTTCTTGGAATGGGGCTGGCATATCTGCTGTGGTGGCTGTATGGACGGGATGATCCTGTGGTAGAGACAGTGGAATTTCATGCACCAGATGGCCTGAACAGCGTGGATCTTGCTTTTGTTTATAATGGCAGGCTGTCAACGACAGACGTGACTTCACTGGTCGTATATCTTGCCCAGAAAGGATACATTGAGATCCAGGAGGGGACAGGACGGAAGAAAAAGGATTTTACATTGGTGCGCAGGAGGTCATATGATGGTACAAATGAGGTCGAGCGTGTGTTTATGAATGGATTATTCCGTTCTGGGGATATTGTGCGCAAGAAGGACCTGGAAAATAAATTCTACAAGACAGTTAATAGTATCGTTTCCATGGTAGATAATAAAAAGAACCGTCAGAGGATATTTTATGCCAATTCTTTGAATAAGGGCTGGATCTTATGGCTCTTTACCCTGACTGGATTTCTTTTGGCTGGTTTCTTGCCTGTATATCAGTATGAATACAGTTTTATCTATGGAATTGCTGCTGCGGGGGGAGTAGGGCTTCTTTTTACCTTTGGTTTTTCTGCCTTATTTACGCCGGGAAAAATGTTGGGAAGAGTCATTTTGTTCCTGATCTTGTCTGGGGCAGGGCTCGTCACCTATTTTATATTTCTTTTTGAACCATTGGCACATGCCAGTGTCTGGTACCAGATTGCTTATTATACTGCCATCGCTGCCAGCGGTGTCAATATGTTCTTTTGTGCCTATATGTCGAAACGGACAGAATATGGAACGGTTATGCTGGGAAGGATTCGGGGCTTTAAGAATTTCCTTGAGACAGCAGAGAAAGACCGTCTGGAGATGCTGGTAACAGAAAATCCGCAATATTTTTATGAGATTCTTCCATACACATATGTGCTTGAGATCTCAGACAAATGGATGAAGAAATTTGAATCCATCGCAATGGAACCACCGACATGGTATTATAGTACGAACCATTCGGCTTTTAATATGGTTGTATTTCACCATTTTATGAATTCCACTATGGCGTCTGCTGCCAGTGCCATGGTCTCTTCGCCGAGTTCCAGCAGTAGCAGCGGCGGTGGCTTTTCAGGCGGCGGAAGCGGCGGTGGCGGCGGTGGAAGCTGGTAACACTATGGCACCAGATGTGGCAGAAACAGTACACTAGAAAGGATTACGATGAAATTTGCACATTTATCAGACCTGCATCTTGGCAAGCATTTGAATCAGTATTCGCTGCTTGAGGATCAGGAGTATATTTTGAATCAGATCATTACTATAATCCGGGAACAGAGTGTGGAAGCCGTGCTGATTTCCGGTGATATATATGACAGGCCGGTTCCTCCAGGAGAGGCGGTGTCATTATTTGATGATTTTCTGGCAGAGCTGGCAGCGGATAAGCTGCCAGTCTGTATTATCAGCGGAAATCATGATTCACCGGAACGGATTGCCTTTGCTTCGCGGCTTATCGCTGCCAGTGGGGTATATCTCGCCCCGGTATATCAGGGAGAGATTCAGCCAGTCCGGCTGACGGACCAATATGGGCCAGTGAACTTTTATATGCTGCCCTTTATCAAGCCAGTGCATATCAGGCATTTCTTTCCCGAAGAAGAGGCTGGTACATATACGGATGCCATACGGTCTGCCATTGCCCACATGAATGTGGACTGGAAGGAGAGGAATATCTTACTGGCACATCAGTTTGTCACAGGTGCATCGCGTTCTGATTCGGAAGATATCTCGGTGGGAGGGCTGGATAATGTGGACGCAGATGTATTTGATGGTTTTGACTATGTGGCGCTGGGACATCTGCACAGGGCACAGAATGTGGGACATGGGAAGATCCGTTATTGCGGTACGCCGCTGAAATATTCTTTTAGTGAGGTGAAGGATGAGAAAAGCGTTACCATTGTGAATGTAGAGGAAAAGGGAACTATTTCAATGAATACCATTCCGATCGTACCTCTTCGGGATATGGTCTGTCTGGAGGGAGAATTCAGGGAAGTGATGGATGCGTCATTTTATGAAAATGTGGATACAGATGCCTATATCCGGATGACTCTTACGGATGAGATGGAAGTGTTGGATGCCTTTTCGCGCCTGCGGGCGGTCTATCCGAATCTTATGCGGATGGATTATAAAAAACGCTCTCGGAATCTGGAATCGGGAATGGGAGAGATGGAAACAGCAGCCTCTCTTTTGCCATCTGAACTTTTTGAACGGTTTTATCAGGAAATGAATCATCAGCCAATGAATGAAGAACAGATGGAATACATGCAGGAAAAAATTCAGAAGATATGGGGAGTTTGAAGAAGATGAGACCATTAAACCTTACTATGTCAGCCTTTGGGCCATATGCAGGGGAGATTACGATTGATTTTACGATACTTGGGACACGGGGGCTTTATCTTATCACAGGGGATACCGGAGCGGGAAAGACCACGATCTTCGATGCCATTACCTTTGCCCTTTATGGAGAACCCAGTGGCGACCACAGAACTTCTGCCATGCTCCGCAGTAAATATGCAGCAGAGAATACGAGAACCTTTGTGCAGTTACAATTTTCATATCATGGAAAAGAATATACGGTAAAGCGGAATCCGGAATATATGCGCCCAAAGGCGCATGGTGAGGGAATGACAAAGGAGACGGCATATGCAGAGCTGACCTGTGGTGATGAGATCTATTCAAAGGTCAGGGAGGTAAATAATAAGATCTGTGAGATCATAGGACTTGACCGGGCGCAATTCACCCAGGTGGCAATGATTGCCCAAGGCGATTTCCTGAAATTATTACTTGCGTCTACAGAGGACAGGATAAAGATTTTTCGCCAGATTTTCGATACAGGACGATATGAAAAACTACAGTCCGAGATTCAACAGGATTTTAGAAAGATCTATGGAGAATGCCGGGATCTGCAGAAAAGTATTGAGCAGTATATAGAGGGAGCCGAATATCCATCAGACGGTATTGGGCCAGGCAAGGCGGCTATGGATCAGGAGATGTGGAACCGGGTGCTGGAACATCGTATTGCGGATGAGGCAATCCCTGTACTGGAGAGAATGATTGAAAGAGATAAGTTACAGCTGGAGGAATGGGAGAGCCTGTCACAGAGATACAGGGAACAGGCAGAGGAAGCCGGCAAAAGGATAACAAAGGGAGAGGAGCATCAGAGAAGGCAGAGTTCTTTGAGGGAAAAAGAGCAGCAGAGGAGGGAGAATGAAGAGCGGCTGGCTGTGCTAGAGAAAGAGTGGAAAGAGAGGCAGGAGTCCCTGCCACAGGTTGAGGTTCTTACAGGAAAGATTGCCAGATATAGAGGGGAACTTCCCCGGTATAAAGAATTGGAAGAGATTCAGAAGGATTTAACAGAGACTGGGAAACAGAAGGATGAATGGGAGAAGGAATGCCAGGCCTGTGAAAGAGAGCTGGAGGAGAGAAGGAAGGCGATTCAGGCATATAGAGAAGAAAGAGATTCTCTTCTTTCAGTGGAAAGGGAGGCGGCAGAAGCCCGGTATGAGTGGGAGGCTGCCAGTGAGGAAAAGAAAGAGCTTGCCCGCCTGCTGAAGGAACAAAAGAAGCTGGAGGAATTAAAAAGGGAATATCACGATGCGGTGGAGGATTATCTGTCAGCGAAAGACAAAGCCTTCCGGCAGCGTCAGAAATATGAAGAGCTGCAGGAGGCATATCTGGATGGGCAGGCGGGAGTCCTGGCAGAGACCCTTGAATCAGGGAAACCATGTCCGGTCTGTGGCTCGGTGGAACATCCGGCCCCGGCAGTACAAAGCAGCGGGGCACCAGATAAAGAAGCGGTAGAGGCTGCCGAGAATCTCACCAGGCAGGCGGAAGAGGAAAGAAATGAGAGAAGCAGCAGGGCAGCGGCATTGAAAGCCACCTGTGAGGAAAAGGATAAACAGCTTTCTGATGCACTGGGATCGGAAGAATATGGAGAGGTGCTGGCGAACAGAAAGAAAATAAATACAGTTAGGCTGAAAGAACTTGCCACACGGAAGAAAGATTTGGAACAAAAAAATAAACGCTATGAAGAGCTTATGAAGAAACTTCCAGAGGAAGAGGCAGAGCGGGATAAACAGGATGAGGTCCTGCAGAAACTGCGGAATGATATTGCTGGTATCCGGTCAAGGCGGGACGCGCTGGCAGAACAGCAGGAGAACCTGGCGGATCAGCTTACCTTTGGCAGCGTGAAGGCTTTAGAGAAAGAGATCCAAGGTATGGAGAAGGAAAAAGAAAAGCTGGAGAAGGAAAGGAAGGAAGTGGATCAGTCTTATCAGAGGGCCAGGGAGATTCAGCATACCCTGAATGGCGAGATCCAGTCACTCAGGGAGCAGCAGAGATCGGATGAAAGAGTTGACCTTGATATGGAAAGGGAACGAAGGGATAGACTGCTGCAGCAGGAGAATGAAAATAAGGGACGTTGTGAGATATGCCGCAGAAGACTGGATAAAAATGAGTCTGCCTTATCTGGCATTCGGAAAAGGTATCGGGAGCTTGTGGCAAAGGAAGAGCGGTGCCAGTGGCTGAAGGCACTGAACGATACGGCGAATGGACAGCAGGGAGAAAACGGAAAAATCCGGCTGGAAACCTATGTACAGATGACGTATTTTGACCGGATCCTGATTCAGGCAAATCTCCGGTTTGAGACAATGACCAGTGGGCAATACACCTTAGTCCGCCGGAAGGATGCCGGCAACAGAAAGTCTCAGATGGGGCTTGACCTGGATATCATGGATCATTATAATGGATCTGTCCGCAGTGTGAATTCACTTTCTGGCGGGGAAGCATTTAAGGCATCCCTTTCTCTGGCACTGGGAATGGCAGATGAGATCCAGGCGTCTTCCGGTGGCATCCAGTTGGACACAATGTTTATTGATGAAGGTTTTGGATCGCTGGATGAGGAATCATTGCAGCAGGCGGTCCGCGTCCTTGCTGAACTCGGCGAGGGCAGACGGCTGGTGGGGATCATCTCCCATGTCCAGGAGCTGAAAAACCGGATCGACAGGCAGATTGTAGTGACAAAGGGCAAGAGTGGGCACAGTTCAGTGAAAATAATGAATTAATGGAGGGTCAAAATGCAGGAGATTGAGATTCGGAATCTATTTGATTTAACTAAAACAATAGCAGCAGATATTTTTGGGGGTAAGACATATCCATATGAGGTTCTGCCCCTGATCAGTGATTTTATCATGGAACTTGGGAAGAATCTACCAGAGGAGAAGTTTGAGAGACGGGAGGGCAATATCTGGATCGCCAAAAGTGCTTCGGTGTCACCAACCGCTTATATTCATGGTCCTGTGATCATAGATGAAGAGGCAGAGATCCGCCATTGTGCCTTTATCCGTGGCAGTGCCATTGTAGGAAAGCATGCCGTAGTAGGAAATTCCACAGAACTGAAAAATGTCATTCTGTTCGATAATGTACAGGTGCCCCACTATAATTATGTGGGAGATTCGATCCTTGGGTATAAGTCCCACATGGGGGCAGGGTCTATAACATCAAATGTAAAGTCAGACAAAACTCTGGTGGAAGTGAAGGTCAATGGTGAACCAGTGAAGACAGGCCTGAAGAAAATGGGGGCTGTTCTCGGGGATGAAGTGGAAGTGGGATGTGGGAGTATTCTGAACCCAGGTTCCGTTATTGGGCCGAATACAAATATATATCCCCTGTCCAGTGTCCGCGGCTATGTGCCTGGCGGAAGCATCTATAAGAAGCAGGGAGAAGTGGCTGAGAAGAATTGACAAATATGTCAAAATATTGTATGATTTTCTTAGCTCAACGGCGCCAATCAAGCACTGTTTCCCAGACGGCTGTTAAGGTTGGTTGAACAATAATTTGAAAGGAGTTATGACATGATTTATTCACAGGAAGTAGAAAACATGTGCCCAGTTGCCCAGGGTGTCAGCCATGGCTGTGCCCCGATTCCAGAAGAAGCAAAATGGGTAAAAGCAAAAGAAGTAAAAGATATCTCCGGTCTGACACATGGTGTAGGCTGGTGTGCACCACAGCAAGGTGCCTGCAAGCTTACACTGAATGTAAAAGAGGGTATTATACAGGAGGCACTGGTAGAGACGATCGGATGTTCCGGTATGACACATTCCGCAGCTATGGCTTCTGAGATCCTTCCAGGAAGAACTGTTATGGAAGCATTGAATACGGACCTTGTCTGTGATGCCATCAATACAGCGATGAGAGAATTGTTCTTACAGATCGTATATGGCAGGACACAGAGTGCTTTCTCAGAAGATGGGCTTCCTATTGGTGCGGGTCTTGAGGATCTTGGAAAGGGGCTTCGTTCCCAGGTAGGTACTATGTATGGTACTCTCAAGAAAGGTCCCCGTTATCTGGAGATGGCAGAGGGATATGTAACTGGTATCGCCCTGGATGCAGAGGATATGATTATTGGTTACAAGTTTGTGAGTCTTGGAAAGATGACAGACTTTATCAAGAAGGGTGACGATCCAAACACTGCATATGAAAAAGCATGTGGGCAGTATGGACGTGTGGATGATGCAGTTAAGATCATTGATCCGCGGACAGACGAAGTATTGGAAAGCAAATAAATAGAGGAGGAAAACAATAATGGCATTATTTGAATCATATGAAAGAAGAATTGATAAGATCAATGGCGTTTTAGCTGAGTATGGTATCTCCTCTATCGAAGAAGCAGAGAAGATCACCAAGGATGCTGGTCTGAATGTATATGATCAGATCAAAGGCATTCAGCCAATCTGTTTTGAAAATGCCTGCTGGGCATACATAGTAGGTGCAGCTATCGCTATTAAGAAAGACTGCAGAAGGGCAGCAGATGCAGCGGCAGCAATCGGTGAAGGGCTTCAGGCTTTCTGTATCCCTGGTTCTGTGGCAGACACCCGTAAAGTAGGTCTTGGACACGGAAATCTCGGTAAAATGCTTCTGGAAGAAGAGACAGAGTGTTTCTGTTTCCTTGCCGGACATGAATCCTTCGCAGCAGCAGAGGGAGCCATCGGTATCGCTGAGAAGGCAAATAAGGTACGTAATAAACCACTTCGTGTTATCCTGAACGGACTTGGCAAAGATGCAGCTCAGATCATTTCACGAATCAATGGATTTACTTTTGTTGAGACTGAATATGATCCATACAAAAATGAAGTAAAAGAAGTGTTCAGAAAATCCTATTCAGACGGACTCCGTGCCAAAGTAAACTGTTATGGCGCCAATGATGTACAGGAAGGTGTTGCCATCATGCATAAGGAGGGTGTGGATGTTTCCATTACCGGTAACTCTACTAATCCAACACGTTTCCAGCATCCGGTAGCAGGTACATATAAGAAAGAATGTATCGAGCAGGGCAAGAAGTATTTCTCTGTAGCATCTGGTGGCGGTACCGGACGTACGCTTCATCCGGATAATATGGCGGCAGGTCCTGCTTCTTATGGTATGACAGATACTCTGGGACGTATGCACAGCGATGCGCAGTTCGCAGGTTCTTCTTCTGTTCCGGCTCATGTGGAGATGATGGGCCTTATCGGTGCAGGAAATAACCCAATGGTGGGTATGACTGTTGCAGTGGCTGTTGCCGTGCAGGAGGCAGCGGACGCAAATCGTTTCTAAAGAAACGATAGGAAATTCTAAAAACATTGTTTAAAAGTGATTAGGAGTGGCTAAATGCAGGTCACTCCTATACTATTTTTACACTTGGATTGAAAGAGGACAAAAATGAAAAAAACAATTTTAGCGGCAGCCTGGTCTGTACTGCTGTATGCCGGGTGTCTATCTATTTCCTGTTCTATGATGGAATCAGAGGCTAAGGTGAAAGAAGGAGAGAAGGACACTATGGTCACTATCAGTGCAGCGGGGGATTGTACCTTTGGTTCTGACCGAAGTTCTCCCTCATCTGTAAATTTTTATTCTGTATATAATAAGAAAAAGGATCCGGCATATTTTTTCCAAAAAGTAAATAGTATCTTTGGAAAGGATGATATGACACTGGTTAATTTTGAGGGGACACTGACAAAGCGCAGCACAAGAGCTCCTAAGAGGTTTGCATTTAAGGGAAGTCCTGGTTATGTCAGAATATTAAAGAAAGGATCCATTGAGGCAGTAGGTTTTGCCAATAACCATTGTCGGGATTTTGGCAATGGCAGTTATACGGATACTGTCAATTGTTTTAAGAAAGCGGATGTGGCCTATTCTTCTTATTCCAAGATCGGAATCTACCATGTAAAGGGAAAGAAGATCGGAATGATATCTGTGAATGGCCTGGAAAATATTAGTTCTGTCAAAAGTCTGATCCAGAGCGGGATGAAGAAGCTAAAGAAGAAGAAAGCAGATATCCGGATTGTAAGTATGCATGCGGGAATGGAACATAATTATAATGTTTCTGGAACGCAGAAGAATATTGCACGATATGCGGTGGATAAGGGGGCAGATCTTGTGTTGGGACACCATCCACACAATTTGCAGGGGATAGAGAAGTACAAGGGAGTATATATTGTATATAGCCTCGGAAATTTCTGCTTTGGTGGTAATACGAATCCATCCGATAAGGATACCATGATCTTCCAGCAGACATTTGTATTCCATAAGGATAAAATGAAAAAGAAGAAAGGCACAGTAAAGATCATTCCCTGTTCGGTCTCCTCAGTTAGCGGCATTAACAATTATCAGCCAACACCTGTGAAAGGGAAAACAAAGGCGCGGATTTTAAGAAAGCTGGATAATATGTGCCGTCCTCTGGGACTTACTCTGAGAGATAAGAGAGGAAAACTGACCTCTACCCTGTATAAAAAGTAAATTTGGGCATTTAAAAGGACACACCATAGAAACTATATTCTAGGTGTGTCCTTTTCTGTGATGTAAGGAACTGTTAGTCAGATACCTCGCGGGCGCGCTCGGATGATGCAAGCTTGCTTGCACATCCTCACTTTGCCTTCGCGCGAAGAAGCAGACAGTTTTATCAGAAATCTACCTCTGTATCATAATAGCAGCATTTCAACAGTTTTTCCATCTCTTCCTGGGATGGCTGTCTTGGATTAGAACCTGTGCAGGCATCCAGCAGGGCATTGGCAGCGATATCGGATAATTTGCTGAGGAAGACATCTTCTGGAACGAATCCGGTCTCAGCAGGAAGTCCATCTGCCCCGTAGTGGTTAATACTGTGAGGGATATTCAGGTCATCATTCATTCCCCGCAGATAAGAGATGAGCAGATCAACCTTTTCTTCCTGGGTGGAGCCGCCAAGGTTCATAAAGTCAGCAATTTCTGCATAGCGTTCTGCTGCCTCCGGATTTTTGCTGTTAAATTTGATTACCTTTGGCAGGTACATTGCATTAGCAGCACCGTGTATGATGTGACCGCCCTCGAAGGCAGCTCCGGTTTTATGTGCCATGGAGTGAACGATCCCCAGCAGTGCATTGGAGAATGCCATGCCGGCAAGGCATTGCGCATTGTGCATGCTGTGGCGTTTTTCCATGTCTCCATTATAAGATTTTACCAGGTCATGTTGGATCATTTTAATGGAATGCAGTGCTAATGGGTCTGTGTAATCGCAGTGTGCGGTGGAAACATATGCCTCAATGGAGTGTGTCATAGCGTCCATACCTGTATGGGCAACCAGTTTCTGCGGCATTGTCTCAGCCAGTTCTGGATCTACGATGGCAACATCTGGTGTGATCTCAAAGTCAGCGATGGGATACTTGATGCCCTTTTCATAGTCTGTAATGATAGAAAATGCAGTTACTTCCGTTGCTGTCCCTGATGTGGAAGATATGGCGCAGAAGTGGGCTTTTGTGCGGAGCTTCGGCAGTCCGAATACCTTGCACATATCTTCAAATGTTGTCTCTGGATATTCGTATTTGATCCACATTGCCTTGGCGGCATCAATGGGAGAGCCGCCACCCATGGCAATGATCCAGTCAGGCTGGAATTCCTGCATGACAGCAGCTCCCTTCATTACCGTCTCAACAGAGGGATCTGGTTCAATTCCCTCGAAAACAGTTACTTCCATTCCTGCCTCTTTGAGATAATCCATTGCTTTGCCGAGAAAGCCGTTCCGTTTCATGGAACCACCGCCTACACAGATGATTGCACGCTTTCCATCAAATGTCTTGAGTGCTTCCAATGCCCCTTTTCCGTGGTACAGATCACGTGGTAAAGTAAAACGTGTCATTGAATACCTACCTCCTTAAAAATATGTTTAATATTTATAATTGCAGCCATGATGAAGAACATGCACATCAGGCTGCAATTGATATCTTTGTATATTTGGTTTTATCTGGCGGTAGTGAACCAGGTAAGGTCATTTGTACCAGAACCTGTCTGGACGCAATATGTAATAGGGGAATATCCTTTATTAACGAGTATTGCTTTGCTGCAGATTATCTTATTGCCCGGGGAAAGGATGGTTGTTCCCAGATCATCCACAGCCTCAAAGAAGAATCCCCAATCCAGGTTTTTTAACTGTTTGGTAGAATTTGCCCCATAGATATTGTAATAATAGTTAAATACATCTCTTGCGTTTACCGTCTGTTCTCCAGAATGGTACTGAATCTGGAACTTAAAGTAGATATATTCTTCATTCCCATCAGGTACCGGATTGGTCGAATTGCCTTTTGCCAGCTCGGCGGCAGCGTCACCGGATTCGAAACGGAGCAGCTTTAAGGTGAAGCGGCCTCGTTTTTTTCCTTCCTCGTAGTAGGTAAAGGTGTTTGCTGAATAGGCAGATAATGGGTTTTGTATCGTTCCCCTGGCAGGTGCTTTTACTTTCACCTTACAGGTGAGTTTTTTACCTTTCACTTGGGCTGTGATCTTGGCAGAACCTGTTTTTTTGGCAGTTACTTTACCCTTTGAGGATATGGAAACAACGGATTTTTTGCTTGATTTCCATTTCACTTTGCCAGAGGCTTTCTTAACCTTTAAAGTATAAGTGTTCCCCACTGCCAGGGTAAGGTTCTTTTTATTTAATTTCATTGTGGCTGCTTCTGCAGACACGGTGGATGTTCCCAAACTTCCAATAAGACTGAAAGTGAGGAACAATGAAAATAGTTTCTTCATGATGGGTTCCTCCTGTGTTCATACTATATATAGTTCCTTTGTTAATGCTATTCTACAATAAAAATGTGTAAATTACAAGGCAGTATGGAATTTTTTGTGGTAAAAATATTAGATATGTGCTAAGATAGGATATATTTGGACTATAATTGAAAGGAAACATTACACAAATGGCAGTGATAAGAAAGGATCATATAAGAAATTTTTGCATTATTGCACATATTGATCATGGTAAATCCACTCTGGCTGACCGGATCATCGAGAAGACAGGGCTTCTTACAAGCCGGGAGATGCAGGCACAGGTTCTGGACAATATGGAACTGGAACGTGAGAGGGGCATTACCATTAAGTCTCAGGCGGTGCGTATTGCCTATACAGCGAAAAACGGTGAGGAGTATCTCTTTAATCTTATAGATACACCTGGACATGTTGACTTTAATTATGAAGTTTCCCGCAGTCTTGCAGCATGCGAGGGGGCCATTCTCATTGTAGATGCGGCACAGGGGATTGAGGCGCAGACACTGGCGAACTGTTATCTTGCCATTGACCATGACCTGGAGATCATGCCGGTGATCAATAAGATCGATCTTCCCAGTGCAGAACCGGATCGGGTAAAGAACGAGATTGAAGATGTCATTGGCATTGAGGCGCAGGATGCACCACTGATCTCGGCAAAAATGGGGACGAATATCGAAGAAGTCCTGGAGCAGATCGTTGCGAAGATCCCGGCACCACAGGGAGAGGAGAAGGCCCCGTTGAAAGCACTTGTCTTTGATTCTGTATATGATGCTTACAAGGGAGTTATTATTTTTTGCCGTATTTTTGAGGGAACTGTGAAAAAGGGAACACGGATCCATATGATGGCTACCGGGCTGGAGGAAGACGTGGTAGAGGTAGGAACTTTTGGAGCCGGGCAGTTTATTCCCTGTGACGAGCTGAGTGCCGGCATGGTGGGATATATTACAGCCAGCCTGAAAAATGTTGAGGGAACCCGTGTGGGGGATACCGTGACAGATGTGGCGGATCCCTGTGATGAGGCGCTGCCGGGTTATAAGAAAGTGATGCCTATGGTCTACTGTGGGTTGTATCCGGCGGATGGGGCGAAATATCAGGATCTCAGGGATGCGCTGGAGAAGCTGCAGCTCAATGATGCATCGCTCCAGTTCGAGGCAGAGACTTCAGTTGCGTTGGGGTTTGGTTTCCGGTGTGGTTTCCTTGGACTCCTGCATCTTGAGGTGATACAGGAGCGTCTGGAAAGGGAATATAATCTTGATCTTGTGACGACAGCGCCGGGAGTTGTCTATCATGTATACAAGACCAATGGCGAGATGGTGGAGGTAACGAACCCTTCGAATCTGCCGGATCCTTCTGTCATTGAGCATATGGAAGAACCTGTGGTGGATGCTGAGATCATGGTGACGACAGAATTTGTTGGTGCTATCATGAAACTCTGTCAGGAACGGCGCGGGGTATATGTAGGAATGGAGTACATGGAGGAGACAAGGGCATTACTCCGCTATGTTCTTCCGCTGAATGAGATCATATATGATTTTTTTGATTCCCTGAAATCACGCTCCCGCGGATATGCTTCTTTTGATTATGAAATGAAGGGGTATGAGCCGGCAAGCCTTGTGAAACTGAATATCCTCATCAATAAGGAAGAGGTGGATGCCCTGTCATTTATCGTACATGAAAGTTCTGCTTATGAGAGGGGCAGGAAGATGTGCCAGAAACTAAAGAATGAAATACCAAGGCATCTGTTTGAGGTTCCCATTCAGGCTGCCATCGGCAATAAGGTGATAGCAAGGGAGACGGTAAAGGCAGTCCGCAAGGATGTACTTGCCAAGTGCTATGGCGGTGACATCTCCCGTAAACGTAAGCTGTTGGAGAAACAGAAAGAAGGAAAGAAACGTATGCGCCAGATTGGAAATGTTGAAATTCCGCAGAAGGCATTTATGAGTGTGCTGAAGTTAGATGATGAAGAATAATAATGGGAAGAAATTAGGTTTGTATGTGCACATCCCCTTCTGTATCCGAAAATGTAATTACTGTGATTTCCTTTCCTTTCCGGGAAATGAAGCGGTGCAGGGTCAATATGTGCAGACACTGGTTCAGGAAATGGAGGGCTGGCGGGAGAAGGTGCGTTCCTTTGATGTGGATACGGTTTTTATAGGAGGCGGAACGCCTTCCATACTCTCTGTCAGTAACATGGACAAGATCTTTCAGGAAATCGCAGATTGTTTTTCTATGCCAGCCTTAACAGAATTTACCATAGAGTGCAATCCGGGAACAGTCACATGTGAGAAACTTGGGTTATATTACAGGGCAGGCGTCAATAGGATCAGTATCGGGATGCAGTCAGCAACGGATGGTGAACTGAAGAAGCTGGGAAGGATTCATACGTGTGATGAATTTACCAGGTGTTACGAAATGGTGCGGAAAGTGGGATTTGACAATGTAAATATTGATGTTATGGCTGCAATACCGGGGCAGACTATCCAGAGTTATGAAGACACATTACAGTGTGTTCTGAAATCAGAACCAGAACATATTTCTTCTTATAGCCTGATTATAGAAGAGGGAACTCCCTTTTATGAACAGTATGCGGATGTGCCTCCTGTGGATGAGGAAACAGATCGGCAGATGTATGAGCTGACAGGAGAAGTGCTGGAAAAGGCCGGGTATAGGCGGTATGAGATATCCAATTACGCAAAGCCTGGAAAAGAATGCCGGCATAACCTGAAATACTGGCAGAGAAAACAGTATCTTGGGCTTGGGCTTGGGGCATCATCTTTTATAGAACATAACCGGTTTGCCAATACAAGGGATCTGGCGGAGTATCAGGATCGGATCCGTAATGGGAGGCATGCGGTATGCGAGACAGATCATCTCAGCGAGAGAGATGAAAAGGCAGAATTTATGTATCTGGGGCTGCGGTGTATGCAGGGAATTTCCGTCAGGGAATTTTATGTGTGTTTTGGAGAAGAACTTGATGGCTGCTTTGGAGAAGAGATCAGGCAGTGTGTGGAACAAGGGCTTCTTGTTTATGAGAATGACCGTATTTATTTAACAAAACGGGGAATTGATGTAAGCAACCGCGTTTTTGGATTATTTATATAAATACAGGATAAAGTGGAAAGAGGAGGAGTATTAAGATGAAAAAAGAGAAGAGCAGGAGTTCCTTTTCCGGGTCAATCGGTTTTGTACTTGCTGCAGCAGGGAGTGCTGTGGGATTGGGAAATATATGGAGGTTTCCCTATCTGACTGCGAAGAACGGAGGAGGATTGTTCCTGGTGGTCTATCTCATTCTGGCACTTACTTTTGGGTTCACGCTTTTGACAACAGAGGTTGCCATTGGGAGAAAGACGAAACAGAGTCCGTTGACAGCTTATTCCAAATTAAAGGATAAATGGGGATTTCTGGGAGTGATCGCCTGTCTTGTACCAGTGATCATTATGCCATATTATTGTGTGATAGGAGGCTGGGTAGTAAAGTACTTTATTGCCTATCTCACTGGGGATGGTGCAGCAGCGGCACAAGATGGATATTTTTCTGGGTTTATATCTGCGGATGTCCAGCCGATGGTATTGATGTTTATTTTTCTGTTTGTTGTGGCATTTATCATATTCCGGGGAGTAAATAAAGGTATCGAATCTTTTTCCAAGGTTCTGATGCCAATCCTTCTCCTTCTGGTGCTGGGTATCGCCATATTTGCCCTGACCATCCGTCATACCGATGATACAGGAGTGACAAGGACAGGACTGGAAGGGTTTAGGGCTTATGTGATTCCCAACTTTGATGGAATGACAGTCAAGGGATTTTTCACTGTCATCGTAGATGCCATGGGCCAGCTTTTCTTCAGCCTTAGTGTGGCGATGGGAATTATGGTGGCATATGGCTCCTATGTAAGGGATGATGCCAATTTGGTGAAGTCTATTAACCAGATTGAGATCTTTGATACAGTAGTTGCTTTTCTGGCAGGTGTTATGATCATACCGGCAGTGTTTACTTTTATGGGACGGGAAGGAATGGATTCTTTTGGACCAGGGCTGATGTTCGTATCTCTGCCGCAGGTATTTGCCGCTATGGGACGGGTGGGAAACCTTGTGGGCTGCCTGTTCTTTGCCATGGTTCTCTTTGCTGCCCTGACCAGTGCTGTTTCGGTGATGGAAGCGGTGGTATCCAGTTTTATGGATAAGTTTCATATATCTAGGACAAGGGCGGCAGTTTATGAGACAGTGATCGCCCTTGTGGGTGGTATCGTAGTCTGTCTGGGATATAATAAATGGTATTTTGAGATAAAGCTGCCAAATGGATCAAAAGCGCAGATCTTGGATATCATGGATTATATCAGCAATAACTGCCTTATGCCTGTGGTGGCAATCGGAACCTGTATCCTCATTGGCTGGATCGTGAAACCAAAGACAGTGATCGATGAGGCAGAAAAGACAGGATGTAAATTCGGCAGAAAGAGACTTTATATCGTGATGGTCCGGTTCGTAGCACCCATCCTTTTATTAGTCGTGCTGCTGAAGTCGCTGGGGATTCTTACGATTATATAAGGAAGGGCTGGCTGAGAGGCGCAGCCCCTATGAACTATTCCAGTTCTTCCGCCAGGCGTTCCCATTCTTCCATTGCCTCTGAGAGGGCAGTTTCTTTTTCCTCTCTGGCAGAACTGAGTTCAGCAAGCTTATTGGCATTCGTGGCATTCTCAGGGAGAGAGAATTCTTTATCCAGGGCAGCGATCTCACTTTCCAGTGATTCGATCTGCTGCTCTATTTTATTAAACTGGTTCTCCAGCTTCCGGCGGGCTGCCGCCTGTGCTTTCTGTTCTTTCCAGTCCAGCCTGGCATCGTTCTTTGTTTCCTGCTCTTGATATGTTCCGGAAGAAGAGGCAGCATCGCTCCCAGAAATGTAAATTTGTTCTACCGTTTCTTTTTTCTCCAGATAATAAGAATAATTTCCATCATAGGAGAGGAGTTTATGGCCAGTCAGGTCAAGGATCTTCGTGGCGGTTTTATTGATAAAGTAGCGGTCGTGGGATACGTATAGCACGGTACCGGTATAATTATTCAGTGCTGTCTCCAGTATCTCCTTAGAGATAATATCAAGGTGGTTGGTAGGCTCGTCCAAAAGCAGGAAATTTGCTTTGGACAGCATTAGCTTGGCGAGTGAGACGCGCCCCCGTTCGCCTCCGCTCAGCATCTGTATTGGTTTAAATACATCCGATCCGGTAAAAAGAAACGCAGCCAGTACATTTCGTATCATGGTGTGGTTCAGATCGGGATAGTCGTCCTGGATCTCCTCAAAGATCGTTTTGTCATCGTGGAGGACCTGATGCTCCTGATCATAGTATCCAATCTCTACATTGGTGCCGGTTATGGAGACTCCGGCATCGACTGGTTCCATGCCCTGGATCATTTTCAGGAGGGTTGTCTTTCCGGTTCCATTTTGCCCCAGGATAGCAATCTTTTCCCCGCGCCTGACATCAAAAGAGATATCTTCAAAAAGGTGGTTGTCACCAAAGCTTTTAGCAAAATTCTCTACATGGAGTACATCATTCCCACTTACACAGGATGGCGTCAGTGAGAATGACATGGTTTTCTCATATTCAACGGGCTTTTCGATGCGTTCCATCTTATCCAGCATCTTTTCACGGCTTTCCGCACGTTTAATAGACTTCTCACGGTTAAAAGACCGGAGTTTCTCGATGACTGCTTCCTGATGCCGGATCTCCTGCTGCTGATTATAGTATTGCTTGATCAGCGCCTCACGCAGAGCTGCTTTTTTCTCAGAATAGCTGCTATAATTTCCGGTAAATGAAGTGACTTTTCCATGATCGACTTCTATGATCTTATCGGCGATGCGGTCGATGAAATAACGGTCGTGGGATACAACAAGTACACTTCCTTTATAATTCAGCAGATAGCTTTCCAGCCATCGGATGGACTCAAGGTCAAGATGGTTAGTGGGCTCATCAAGAAGAAGGAGATCTGGCTCCATAAGAAGAAGCCTGCCCAGGGCAACCCGTGTTTTTTGCCCGCCGGAAAGGCGGTTAATAGCTTGATGCATGGCATCCCCTCCAAACCCAAGTCCATTGATGACTCCAAGAACTTTACTTTTATATGAGTATCCCTCCCCGGTCTCAAAGGTGGTCTGAAGACGGTGATAGCGGTCCAGGAGTTTCTCCAGTTCATTTCCCGTGGTGTGGGAAATTTCCTGTTCCAGTTTCCTGAGCTGATGATCCATCTCAATGACATCTGCCTTGACCGCGAGAAGTTCTTCATATATCGTATTTTGAGAATGATATCCCTGTTGCTGCGGCAGGTAGCCGATGGAAGTGTCTTTGGCACATACTACTTCACCTTCGTCAGCATCCAGTTCTCCGGTAATGATCCGGAGCAGGGTGGTCTTTCCGGCTCCATTGATGCCAACGATAGCGGCACGTTCCTGTTCATTTATGTGAAAAGTGGCATCTGCCAGGATGATCTCATCGGCAAATGCTTTTTTGATCTGATTGCATGCTAATATCATAGGTTCCTCATTTCCAGACTTCCCAGTCAAATATCCTGCGGGTACGCTTAGATGGTGCAAATAAATCTGCACCATCCTCACTTTGCCTTCGCGCGAATAAATAGATGGAAGCACTCTGATCGTGATTAACGTTACTGCTTTACTTCCGCAAGTATAACATAATGGATGGAGATTGACAAGATTTTCACATTTGGATATAATAATATGTAAAAAGAGACTGCTGGCGGGGAGTGATCAGCAGCATGAACAGTAGCAGATGTCCGGTGTATCTTATGCCGGAATGGAGGAATTGACAGAATATGGACAAGAAAATATCTTCTGCGGTCATCAAGAGATTGCCGCGGTATTATAGATATCTGAGCGAACTGCTTGATCAGGAAATTGACCGCATATCATCCCAGGAATTAAGCAAACAGATGAATGTGACGGCATCTCAGATCCGGCAGGATCTCAATAATTTTGGTGGTTTTGGCCAGCAGGGGTATGGTTATAATGTAGAGATATTAAAAGGCGAGATCGGAAAGATCTTGGGGCTGGACCGGCAATATCAGGTTATCATTCTGGGGGCGGGTAATCTTGGGCAGGCATTGGCAAACTATGTTGGGTTTGAGAGACGGGGATTTATCGTCTCTGCTATTTTTGATATTGATAAAAAGAAGATTGGCCAGCCTGTTGGGAACCTGAAAGTGTATGATATGGCGGAACTTCCACAATATGTAGAAGAAAACAGTGTTGATATTGCGGCATTAACACTTCCGAAAGCAAAGGCGCCGGAGGTAGCGAAGGAACTAGATAAGATGGGGGTTCATGCTTTTTGGAATTTTGCGGCGACGGATCTGGATCTTCCATCCGAGGCAGTAGTAGAGAATGTGCATCTGGCAGAGAGTCTGATGCGTTTGTCATATAACATTGCAAATCCTGTTAAGAAATAGTATTGGATATGCAGGCAGAGGGGGGTATGATGAATAGTGAGAAAACAACAGGATAACAGTTTTGAAATGGCTGTCCGGAAAGCATTAAAAGGACGGGAGATTCCAATTCTTGTGTTGGATACCCGGTGGCACAGATTATTTCCCCAGGGGGAAAAACCAGCGGATATTGAGGCGCTGGAGGAACGGTTGAATGAACTTCTTAAAAAGCAGGGGCGTCTTGTGAATGAGATCAAAGACCTGAAGAAGGCAAAGAAGAAATTGATGGACAGTATCGTGGCGGGAATGGAAGGCTCATCGGAGCGGGACAATCGGAAGAAAGAGAATCAGCAGAGACTCCTTTTAGAGACGAAAGACAGGATCCAGCAGGATTCGGATGAATTGATGGAGATTCCATATGGTATTAAGGATATCAATGAGAAATTGATGATCATTGGGGCAAAGTATTGTTTTGAACGCCTTAGCAATGGAGATCAGATGATACAGGAACTGACCGATGAAATCCGTGCCCTGCAGGCAGAACTGACAGACAAGAAAGAATTCAGGGAAAATCTGGAAGAGAGTATGGATAGTGCTTATTCCTTGATGCATGGTTTACTTGGACATGATATTATGAATCTTTTTGACAAGGGGAAATTCAGGACATGATAGTTGGTGTCGGTGTGGATATGATAGAGATTGAACGGGTCGTGCATGCCTGTGAGAGGGAACATTTCCTGAAAAAGATTTTTTCAGAGCAGGAGATCGGGCAAATGGATGCGAAAAGGCGGCGGGCTGCATCGGATTTTGCTGGAAAAGAGGCTGTTGTAAAGGCTCTGGGAACCGGGTTTTCAGGGATTGAAGCGTCAGAAATTGAGATTTTACGGAGAGAGGATGGATCTCCCTATGTGGTTCTCCAAGGTAAGGCTTCCAAAAAGGCAGAGGAACTCTGTATCAGGGACTGGAAAATATCTATTACGAATACAAAGGAGCTGGTGACTGCTTTTGTGGTTGCCAGTACATGATCTATGTGGTAAAGGAATGATAAATATGCGATATCTTTATAGTGGAAAACAGGCAAAGGACATTGATTCCCATGCCATTCATACAGTGGGGATGCCAGGTCTTGTACTTATGGAGAAAGCAGCTATGACAATAGCTGCTGTTCTTATGGGAAGGGAAGAGAGGACGAAGAAGATACTGGCAGTATGTGGGACTGGCAATAATGGAGGTGATGGAGTGGCAGCAGCGAGGATCCTGTGTCAGCAGGGTTATGATGCTGCGGTGACAGTAATTGGAGATCCAGACCATATGACAGAGGAAATGCAGCGGCAGATTGAGATTGCTGTGAATTGTGATGTACCAGTACTGCCAGTGGCATCTGTTTCCGATCATAGTTTCGATATTTTACTGGATGGGGTATTTGGCATCGGTTTATCAAGAGCGGTGGAAGGTGTTTATGAGCAGATTCTTGACCAGATGAATGAGAGTGACGCAGATATCTATGCCCTGGATGTTCCTTCCGGGATTCATGCTGGAACAGGAGCTGTTCTGGGAACGGCAGTAAAGGCAAAGTGTACGGTCACTTTTGGAATCCATAAGCTGGGGCTGGTTCTGCACCCAGGCTGTGAATATGCAGGGGAAGTGATCGTAGGTGATATTGGATTCCCGGAGGTGAGTGTTGCCTCTGTAGTGCCGGAATATTATTATTATGAACCAGAGGATCTGCTCCTGCAGATGCCACCGCGTCCAGTCCGCTCTCACAAAGGAACTTTTGGAAAGGTTCTGATAGCGGCTGGATCAGAGACGATGTCAGGAGCAGCATATCTGGCGGCAAAGGCGGCGTATTCTATAGGTGCAGGCCTGGTAAAGGTGATATCACCTGCCTGTAACAGGGAAATATTGCTTTCCTCACTGCCAGAGATCTTATTTGCCACAAGGGATGAGCTCAGCGATTCTCTGGACTGGGCAGATGCAGTAGTGGTTGGTCCAGGACTTGGACTGACAGAGGAAGCAGAGAAAATGGTGCGGTATATTGTGGAAAATTCTCCGGTTCCCACTGTCATTGATGGAGATGGCATCCGTCTGTGCCGCAATGTGACAGATACTTTATCAGATAATTTCATTCTTACCCCACATCTGAAGGAAATGAGTTATCTGACAGGGATCCCAGTGAGTGGCCTGCAGGACAATCTGCCGGATACAACGAAAAGTACAGCAGGAAACTGGAATTGTGTTGTAGTCCAAAAGGATGCCCGCACAGTGGTGTCAGATGGGAATGAGTGCTACATCAATGTATCTGGCAATAGCGGAATGGCAACGGGTGGTTCTGGTGATGTGCTTGCCGGTATAATGGGTGGTCTCTTAGGACAGCATATGGAACCTTTTGCTGCAGCAAAGCTGGCAGTATATCTTCATGGCTTGAGTGGGGATGCGGCAGCGAAGAAAAAGGGAGTATACAGCATGATGGCATCTGACCTGATCTGTGGCGTTGCCGATATATCTGCACAGTTATATACAGAGGGGGGGATGGAATGAAAGAGTATAGCAGGACTTATGCGGCCGTGGATCTGGGCGCGGTCCGGCATAATATAATTGAGACGCGGAAGAAGATCAAAGATGGTACGAAGATCATGGCAGTTGTGAAAGCAGATGCTTATGGTCATGGTGCTGTGAAAGTCTCACATGCCCTGAATAACCTTGTAGACGCCTACGGTGTCGCAATGATGGAAGAGGCGCTTGAACTGCGGCAGTCAGGTATCAGTAAAATGATACTGATCCTGGGATTTACCGGACCGGAATGGTATCCGGAACTGGTAGAGAACCATATTTCCCAGGCAGTTTTTACATGGGAGATGGCGGAGAGGTTGAATGAGGCGGCAGAGAAACTTGGAAAGAAGGCAATCGTACATATCAAACTGGACACTGGAATGGGACGGATCGGATTTGCACCGACAGAAGAGAATGTGATGGCAGTAAAACGGATGGCAGAACTGCCGTATCTGGAGTTAGAGGGGATCTTCACACATTTTGCCAGGGCAGATGAAGAGACGGACAAGCAAATCCGAGAGCCGTTTCGGCGTTATATGTCTTTTGTAACACAGTTAGAGAGGGAGGGGGTCCATATTCCTGTCAGGCATGTGTCAAACAGTGCAGCTATTATAAATTTTCCTGAGGGGAATCTGGATATGGTGCGCTCTGGAATCACCACCTATGGCCTGTATCCATCTGAGCTTGTGCCGAAGGACAGGATACAGTTAAAGCCGGCGATGCAGTGGAAATCTGTGATTTCTTATGTAAAAGAGATTGAGGCTGGGACAAGTATCAGCTATGGTGGGACATTTATATCAGAGAAGCCTATGAAGGTGGCAACGGTACCGGTGGGGTATGCCGATGGGATGAAGAGAGACCTTTCCAACAAAGGCCGGGTACTTATTCATGGCAGGTATGCCTGCATTCTGGGAAGGGTCTGTATGGATCAGTTTATGGTAGATGTAACAGAAATCCCTGAAGTTTCAGTGGGAGATGAGGTAACGATCTTTGGCAGGGATGGCGACAGGGAGATATCGGTAGAGGAGATTGCGGGTTTATCGCATTCCTTTAATTATGAGTTTGTCTGCAGCATCACAGAGCGGGTGCCAAGGAGATATGTAGAATAGGGGTCAGAGGGGAAGGATTATTGGCACCGTTGAGTTAAGAAATTTTAACCATTTTGAATATCGTTTCGTATATTGGTAATAATAAGAGTATCAATTGATGAGGCATGGGAATTCCTTTGAAATAGTAAAAAGGAGAAGAAGAACTGTGGTAGTCAGACGAGGCGATATTTATTATGCAGATTTGCGACCGGTCGTTGGCTCCGAACAGGGAGGAGTGCGGCCGGTTCTTATTATACAGAATGATATGGGAAACCGTTATAGTCCAACTGTGATCTGTGCAGCCATAACATCAAAGATGAATAAGGCAAAACTGCCAACACATGTTGCGCTGGATGCAGAACGGTATGGGATTGTAAAAGATTCTGTCGTTTTGCTGGAACAGGTACGAACAATTGATAAATCAAGATTAAGAGAGAAAGTATGCCATCTGGATGAAAATATTTTGATCAAGATCAATACAGCACTGGAAGTTAGTCTTGCCCTGAATACATAGGATAAAAAGAGTTGGCTGAAAAACGCAACGCTCCAAGAATTGCCTGCGGCAAATAAATAAGGAAAAAGAAAAACACCTCTGGGAAAGAGGTGTTTTTCCTGATACCCGAAGGTATCAAAGCGTATAATAGGGTGGGAGTAGAAAGTTTATACTTTCCGAGTATTAATATACGGCTTAAGTGTGTCATAAATGTGTCAAACGTGAAAAATAACATACATTCTGTAATAAATTTATGCTTGTCAGATTTTATATTCATATTTATACTATATTATAATGCAATCAGTAAAAACAAAAAGGATGGCAATGTGGTATGCAGTATACTATTTTATGTGTGGGAAAAATTAAGGAACGTTTTTATTCCGATGCGGTGACAGAATACAGGAAACGGCTGTCCCGTTATGGGACAACAGAGATAATAGAAGTTTCAGACGAAAAGACACCAGACCATGCACCGGAAAGTATAGAATTACAAATAAAACAAAAAGAGGCAGAACGTCTGTTAAAACATATGAGGGATAATATGTATATCATTGCATTGGACCTGCAAGGGAAAGAATTTGATTCTTTGGCATTTTCAGACCATCTTGAAAAGATTATGCTCAGGGGTAACAGCCATATTACTTTTGTGATCGGCGGTTCATTAGGACTGCATCCATCCGTTCTTCAGAGGGCAGATGAGAGGATATGTTTTTCAAAAATGACATTTCCCCATCAGTTAATGCGGGTGATCCTGTTGGAGCAGATCTATCGGGCAAACCGCATACAGAAGGGACAGCCTTACCACAAATAAAACTGATCGGTAAGAGCAAGAATAAAAAATCAAAAAAAGTTTTATAAAAGATTAAGAGTTGTTAAATCCCCCCAAGTGTGCTAAACTTTTTATAAATATTCAGAGTAGAGGGATTCATGAAAGTGAGGGGATAGCATGGCACGGGCCGTATCCATCGGAGCACAGGATTTTGAGATGCTGATTACAAATAACTGTTTTTATGTGGATAAAACACTTTTTATAAAGGAGTGGTGGGAAAGCTATGATATC
This sequence comes from uncultured Clostridia bacterium, assembly GCA_947643415.1. Taxonomy (GTDB): domain Bacteria; phylum Bacillota; class Clostridia; order Lachnospirales; family Lachnospiraceae; genus Eubacterium_F. The sequence goes on from CANRWA010000008.1 coordinate 68,737, forward strand.
GTTATTATCTTACTGGATGAATATGATACTCCTATGCAGGAGGCATATATTAATGGTTATTGGGAGGAATTAGTTTCTTTCACAAGAGCATTATTTAATTCTACTTTTAAGGCAAATCCTTATCTGGAGAGAGCAGTAATGACCGGTATTATGAATCTGTCTGGGGCGAAGTTTGCGAAGCAAACTTCCAATGGCTCGGCGTTAGCCGAGGCTATGTTTTCGGATTTAAATAATTTAAAAGTGGTTACTATGTCTTCTGATAAATATGCCTCCTGTTTCGGCTTTACGGAAAAGGAAGTATTTGCTGCTATGGATGAATATAATATGACAAATAAGTCTGAGGTAAAGGAATGGTACGACGGTTTTACCATAGGTAGCGTCCAGGACATTTATAATCCATGGTCCATAATCAATTTTCTGGATGAAGGGAAATTGAAACTCTACTGGGCAAACACAAGCTCCAATGGTCTGATCAGCCGGCTGGTACAGAAAGGGAATGCGGAGTTAAAGGTGCAGTTTGAAAGATTGCTGCAAAGGCAATCAATTATCACAGAACTTGATGAAGAAATTGTGTTTAACCAGTTGGAACAGGATCCGGATGCCATATGGAGCCTGTTACTGGCAAGTGGCTATCTTACTGTGATGCAGATCAATGAGGATAACTATGAATTAGTGCTTACTAATTACGAAGTAGAAAAGATGTTTTATAAAATGGTGAAAAATTGGTTTGGAAAGGACAGGATGGCACTTTCCATGTTCAGTTCATTTGATGGAGGAAACCATCCATCAGAAGAGACGGATCCAGAGAGCTTCTATCATGGTTTTGTATTAGGTCTTCTGGTGGATCTTGCCGGGAAATATCAGGTGACATCTAATCGGGAAAGCGGGTTTGGCCGTTATGATGTTATGCTGGCACCTCTGGACAAAGAGAGTGACGGAATGATACTTGAATTTAAAGTATATGACCCGGAAGAGGAGGGAAGCCTGGAAGATACCATCCAGTCAGCATTGCACCAGATTGAAGAGAAAAAATATGAGCAGTCCTTGCTGGATGGCGGGGTTCCGAAGGAACGGATCAGGAAGTATGGCTTTGCCTTTGAGGGGAAAAAGGTACTGATCGGGTAGAATGGGTAAAAAACAGGAGAAAGATGGTTGCAATGAAAGATACGGGTCTTATACGTTATATGTTGGGATTTTTGATTTGTGCAATTCTTCTGCACAGCCTTTTCCGGCAGCCGGAAATTTCCGCCAGGGCAGCGTCTGCTTCATATGAAAAAATAACCGAGTATTATATCAGAGATCAGCAGGGGTCAACAGCAGTAAGCATTGATGAAAATGGCGACGGAATGATTTTAAAAACTGCTACAGAGGAAGAGTACGGCGATATATCAACGGGAAACATTTATGTACTGGAGAATTACAAGATAACAGAAGAAACGAAGTGCCCGGAAGAAATGATCCAGACAGTTGGTTACTGGCCTTCCGATCTGTGGTACAATGATGACGGGACATGGACAGTATCTGCAATCAGTTTTGTTGAATACAGGGTTAGCTGCGTTACATTTAATAAAACGGGAGATGTTTTAGATCGTTATACATTACAATTACCGAAAAATTCCTATATTTATCATGGGACAATCCAAAATGGGAAACAATGGATCCGGTCGGATAATTCGCTTTATCTGTTGGAAAAATCATCTTACAAAAAAATATTCGAGACAGAAGATCCGATCAATTCATTTGTCATGGCAGATAATGGGTATTTTGCCACCTATTCCAAAAGTGTGGGAAAGCTGTGCTTTTATGATGAAGATGCCCGTCAGATGAAAGCTATGGCAGTAAAAAACCGGATAACAGAATGTGATATTGTTGACTTGGGAGTGATGATCCACAATCCAGACGGGGGATATTTCCTTACTGTCCAGGAAACCTTTGATTATGAAAATAAAGACAAAAGACCAGTTATCTGGCAATTGGATGGGAACTTTAAACTGCTAAAAAAATATATTATGTCTGAAATGTATGACCGTATGATCCGCTGGGACAGGGGATACATTGCCAGGGCAGCATCTGCGGTCTTTTTATTGGATTTTGATTTCCATGTAGTGGATGTTTTACCAGATGCTATTGATTCCTGGGATCAGGGCGGTTTTCTGCAGATGAGGGCAGATGGGAATCTGTTTCTGGGATGTTGGTATGCCGGGCGGGTGACATCCGGGTATACGGTCAGTTTATCCGGATATGATGATTCTCATGTCCGAAAGAAAAATATTCTCAGTGAAGAGAAAAAACCTTGCAAAGAAGCAGGTGGAACGATAAAGATTGCTCCTGGTGTAACAAGGGGAAAATATGAGAAACAAAGCGGCCTGGAAAACATTAAATGGTATATGTATTGCTGGGAAGGAGAGACCATTACAGATGGGGCCTGTATCGGGATATCGACGGTAAATGAGGATTATGAAGAATTTTTTTATTTTATGGTTCAGGATCATCCGCAGACTGACCAGGCAGATCCTGAACCAACTGTGAAGCCGGGAAATAACCAGCCAGTTCAGCCAGAGGCAGATGCTGGGGATCCGGTAACGCCGAACATATCATCCGGCATCAAAATGTCATCATCATCAAAAAAGCAGAAGAGTTCCCACAAGTTGAAATCACCCGTGTTCCGGGTTTCCTCAAAACCATATAATAAAAAAATGAAAATGATAAAAATCTGTATTAAAAAATACGCTGGGACAGATGTAGAAATATATTTTCGGTGGGGAAAGGGGATTTTTCGTAAAGTAAAGCTGAAACGAACCAATATCAAGAAAAATAAAAAGATATTTCGGCTTGGTTGTAAAAGGGATAAAAAAAGATTATATATCAAAATTCGGACATTTCAGATAAGAAAAGGGAAAAAACAATATAGCAGGTATTCAAAAACACTTCTTGTGAAAAAAGGGTAAAATGAGAGGGAGATGCGATGAAAAGAAAACTATTCAGGTGGGTAACGGTGTGTCTGTTCTGTCTTCTTGTTTTTTGCGGTACCGGACAAGTGAAAAGCCTGGCCGATGATTCTTCCGTTATTCTGGACGGCACAGAATATAATTATAGCTCGGGTATTACAAAAAACCGTGTCTGGGGTAGTCTTTCTTTTTCGGATATTGTTTTGAGTAAAAAGGATTGGCAAAGTACATTGACCTGTAATGTTTCCAATGTGGGTTCCGAACCCTATTATGGGACTATCCGGTTAATGCTTTATAACCAGAGTGGTGATGAACTGGTCGGGCTGCTTGGGTATATGGGGGATCAGATCAATCCAGGGGAAACAAGGTTTCTGTCATGCAGCACGGATGTAGATCTGATGAATGCCAGACATCTTAAAATTACAGCGGATTATGAGAGCCCTGCCAGTGTCAGCATTAACAGGAAGGGGATCATTGAAGACCGTTTTATTGATAATGTTATACGGATGGAGAAGGTCCGGCTATTTAATAATGGCTTTGGTATGTGGGCATTTGAATGTAATCTTGGTTTTGGTTATGTTCCCGGTTATACGATTCCGGATTCTTTCCAATTGGATCTGACATTTAAGAGTGAAGAAGGTGTCTGCCTGATGAAAAAAACATTAACGGTTCAGACGGGTGAACTGACCCCTGGTTTTTTTTCATTTTATACCGGACAGGATATGTCAGATGCCTGTTTTCTCGAAACAAAAACCGATTTGCCGGCTTATACGCCGCCAACGCCGACACCAGTAGTGACGCCAACGCCGGTTCCAGGTGCGGCATCAACACCAAAACCGGCGCCAACACCAACACCTTCCCTGTCTCTGGAATTAGTGTCATTGCCTGTCATAAAAAATGAGTCGGAACCGACAAACAAAACCAGGCAGAAAAAACTGATGAAGCCAGTCATCCGCATAACGACAAAAAAATATAAGAAGAAAATGTGTATCGCAAAAATAAAAATAATAAAATACCAGGGTACAAATATAGAGGTTTTCTATCGTCGGGGAAAAGGGAAATACAAAAAGGTCAGGCTAAGGCAGTCAAATATTAAAAAGAATAAAAAGGTTTTCAGCATTGGATATAAGAGAGGGAAAAAAGCGACGTATTTGCGGGTAAGAACATATAAAAAGAAAAATAGGAAAAAGGTTTACAGTATAAATTCAAAAGAGTGGAGGATACGGTAATAGGAGGGAAGGCGGGAAGGCGGTAACAGATGCAAAAGCAAAAGAGGCTAAAGAGGGAAAAAGAAATTGTGTGAATGTGTGAAATATGATAAAATATTAAAAGGGGTTGATACATGCGAGGGAAAATATTAAGATAAGGAGAAAGAATATGAACACAAAAAGAATGATTTTATCCATTGTGCTAGTGCTGGCGGTCATTGCCAGCCTGACATTGCCACAGGCCCGGACAACCATTCTGGCAGAGGATACTCAGGTTCTTACGATAGAGAATACGACATTTTATGATGCTTTGAAAAAGGCATTAGCGAAATATGACCAGACGGCATTGCAAAGTACGGACGATGAGAGACAGCAGATTACACTGGATATGGAAAAAGTTACAACGATTGAAATGGAGCTATCCAAAACCATAGAGGGAGACAATTTTAAGAATACCATGGAGACTCTGTTCCGTCGGTGTACGAATCTGAAATGTCTCAAGCTGAAAAGATGTGATCTCACGGGAGTTGATCTTTCTGCTCTTGATAACAGGAGAAATCTGTCCGATCTGACATTGGTTGATTGCCAGCTTGACAAGGTCCCTGATCTGACATTGCCAAACTTAGAAACCATGTGTCTGTCAAAGAATAATTTATCTGCTGACGGAGCCTGTGACAGACTTACCAAAGACCGGTTCTCGGCAATGACCAGTTTGTGGCTGGATGACTGTCAGATATCAGATATTGGTTTCCTTCAAAATATGGGGAATCTGCAGTCCTTGTCTTTGGCAGACAACAGGCTTACCGATGATGCCATAACGACTCTGATTGGCATGCAGAACTTATCTGGATTGCAGAAACTGAATCTGGGGGTAAGGGTCCATGTATTTGTGGGGGATAGTACATACACTTTTAATATTTATACTCCCAGTAAAAATACATTTACAGATTTAGAAAGGCTGGCATCACTTCCTGTACATTTTCCAGATCTTGAAGAGTTAGAATTATCAGGGCTTAAAATTTCTTCTATACGGGAATTTACCAAGATAGAAAGCACTGCCAAAATCATTTTTGAGTGGAACTACATTACGGATTATACAGGACTTAAATCCAATAGCAGATATGTTCTATCTAATCAGAGAATTAATCTTTCAGGTATTTTTGCTATAGGACAGGAAAATGAATTTCCTGAATTGCTGAAAAGAATTCTTGACCCGGAGGATGTTCTGTACAGTTCTGGTGGTTTAACTTATATAAACTGTCATTTGTCTCCCGATGATGAAACTAAAATCATATTTGAAAAAGACGGTGCCTCAGTAAAGGTGAAGTCGGGAAAACTTAGCGGATCAGAGTTTATTTTCAGGCAAAAGAAGATTCCTTCCTATACTGTTCCGGAAAATCTGTCAGCCACTGTAGGTGACCTCCTTGCCTCAGTTATCCTGCCGGAAGGTTTTTCATGGAAAGATCCTGCCCTGGATGTAGGGGAGGTGGGAACCCATATGTTCAAGGCCATTTTCACCCCACGGGATACAGATACATATGTGGTTGTCGACGATATTGATGTTCCAGTAACCGTCAGGGCATCTCAGGCAGAGCCGACGCCAACCCCGATACCAACGCCAACTTTGACCCCGACGCCAACGCCGGAAGCGCCAACCCAGGCACCAGAGGAGACGAAGCAGACAGTTATTACACCGACTCCCAAGCCAGATGAATCCAAACTAAGTGGTAATCAGATTGAAAAGAGGAAGGACCTGTCTCTTTTGCTTGCTGCCGGGAAGCAGAAGGGGAGCAGTGGAATCAAACTGACATGGAGGAAAAAGAATGGCTGCTCTGGCTATGAGGTGTATTGGTCCTACTGTGATGGGAAGCAAAACTTCAAGAAGATGAAAACAGTTGGGAAAGATGGAAAACGCAAGTGCATTCATAAGAAACTAAAGAAAACCCGTGCTTACAAATATTATATTGCTACTTATACGATTAAAGACGGCAGAAAGAATTACCAGTCGAAGTCTCCGGTTATCCATATAGCGATGAAACGGGAGAGCCACACCAATGCGAAGCGAATCAAGGTAAATAAAGCACAGGTGGTATTGAAAGAAAAAAAGGCTTTTCAGATAAAAGCGGCAGCTGTGTTGGAAAACCCCAAAAAGAAACTGTTGAACCATGATAAAAAATTCCGTTATTATGTCGATAACAAGGATGTGGCAAGCGTAGACAAAAAGGGTAAGATTAAGGCAAAAAAGAAAGGTACCTGCTCTGTGTTTGTTATAGCGAATAATGGTGTGGCTAAGCAGGTAAAGGTAACAGTAAAATGATATGATGCCAAGGTCAAAAGGTATAAATTGTGCTTGTGCGTATGGCATCTGTTGGGGGCAAAATACCTTTTGACCCCAACATCATGATACTGAACAGGTAATTTTCCATGGAGGAGATTAAGATGATTGTTCCACCTTACATACAGGAGAAGATCCCAAAGGCGCTTGATCTGTGCCTGCACCTGGGCTTTGCCCTTCTTTTGTATTTTCTGGGCACGAAGCTGATAAAGGTGATCTTGAGGTTTACCAAAAAATCATTTGAGAAAAGCTATATGGAAGAGGGAGTTGCAAATTTTCTCTTTTCCATTATAAAGATCGTCCTTTACTTCGTACTGATCCTTACCATCTGTCAGTTTCTCGGACTTGCCACAAGTTCGGTTATCGCACTCCTTGGCTCCGCAGGGCTTGCTGTGGGACTTGCCCTGCAGGGAAGCCTGGCGAACTTCGCCGGCGGGGTGCTGATCCTCGTTGCCAAACCTTTTGTGGTGGGGGATTATATTATTGTGGGGGATAAAGAGGGGAAAGTGACCAGTATTGATATTATCTATACAAAATTGCAGATGGTGGATAATAAGATCGTGATCATGCCAAATGGAACACTGGCAGACTCCAACATCATTAATGTGACTGACCAGCATAAAAGACGTATTGATATTGAGATAGCGGTGGACTACTCAGAGAGCATAAAAAAGGTAAGGGATATCCTGACGGATGTTATCCATGGGCAGAAACAGATTCTCCCAGATGAGCCGATAGATGTGGTGGTTGGGGAACTGGGAGAGAGTTCAGTAGAGATGTTGATCCATGTATGGGTAGAAAAAGAAGATTACTGGAAGGTGAGATGGGCGATGCTGGAGGAGATCAAAGAGAGATTTGATGAGGAAGGCATTGTGATTCCATTTAACCAGTTGGATGTGACGATAAAACAGTGAGAAATTGCATGAGGAGGCAATCATGAGATATCCGAAGTTTATCAGCCCAGGTGATGCGGTTGGTTTCGCAGCACCGGCATTTGCTTGTGCCACAGAGCCATATTTTACAGCATTTAATAATTCCCTGACGAAATGGAAAGAAAAAGGATTTAGGATAAAGCTGGGGACTAACTGTTATGCAGAAAAGGGAATCGGCATCAGCAATACGCCGGAGAAATGTGCAGAGGAGCTGATGGAGATGATGCAGGATCCCAAAGCAGACTGTGTGATCTCCTGCGGCGGTGGAGAACTGATGTGTGAGATCGTACCCTATCTGGATTTTGATCTTCTGGCAAAAGTACCCCCCAAATGGTTTATGGGATATTCCGATAATACAAATATGACATTTCTTCTCACGACGCTGGCGGATACGGCAGCAATCTATGGTCCCTGTGCGGCGGCGTTTGGCATGGAGCCATGGCATCCAGCGGTCACAGATGCCTGTGACCTGCTGCAGGGAAAGAAACTGACACTGCATAATTATGATAAATGGGAGAAAGAGTCCCTGAAAGATGAAGGGCATCCGCTGGAACCCTATCATGTGACAGAAGCGTTCCGTCTCCACAGTAAAAATGCAGGGGCTGGTACTATATTCAGCGGCAGGCTGCTGGGTGGCTGTCTTGACTGCCTTTCCAATCTGGCAGGTACCCGTTTTGATAAGGTAAAGGAATTTGCAGCGAAGTATAAGGAAGATGGGATCTTATGGTTTTTGGAATCCTGTGAACTGAATACAATGAGTATCCGGCGTACCCTTTGGAATCTCAGGGAGGCTGGCTGGTTTGAGGGAGCCAGTGGTTTCCTGGTCGGGCGTCCTATGATATTTGATGAGCCTGTGATGGGGCTTGACCAGTATGAGGCAGTGACAGGGATCTTAGGTGAAATGGGTGTACCTATCCTTATGGATCTGGATATCGGGCATACAGCACCTATGATGCCGCTGATAAGCGGCGCCTGTGGTACTGTGTATGCAGGAGAGAATGAAGTCAGGATAGAGATGGAGAGACGGTAGCTCAACGGCGCCAATTTGAACGGATTCAAATTGGCGCCGTTGAGCTAATTGTTGGATCGTGAAAAATCGTGGCGTTTGGCGGGTGATAGGTGAATACTAAGAAGCAGGCAAAAAGAATACACACCAGAATACAGAGTAATAATGTGTATGATTCCAGCCTGCAGGATCGTGTAAGCCTGTAAGAGAGCAAAAAGGCAATAACAATGCTTAAAATGAATGTACTAATATCCAGGACAAAGACATTCTTACTAAGAATGGAAGTATACGTATAGTAAAAAATCGGGATTAGAAATGCACCCACTAAAATTCCGAAACATAAAGCAGAAGTAATGCATGAGTATTTTTGCCGGAGTTTTAAAATCATAATAAGTGAATACAGTAACATTGGAAAGAATAATAATTTCATGTGTTCCCATATAGACTCATTAACTGGCGTAAAGAGTCCAACTATAGGATTGTTTTTGGTCCAATCATATAGAAAATGTGCAAGTGTTCCTGTAATCAGGACAAAAATAATTCCGATAATTGTATATTTTTTTAAATCTTTCATAGAAAATACCTCATGTATAGTATATGAAACGAAGGAATTATTATGTATTCCGGCATGATCAAATTTTTTTAAAAAAGCTGTTGACGAATGGGAAATATATGGTATAATTTATGTTAGTGCAAAAAATACCCAATCAGTTGTATTAGAAGCACAATTTACAACTGGAGGGAGGTTAGGTGTGATACAATGTCTAGTGTAACAGTGAAAGAAAACGAATCATTGGACAGCGCATTGCGTCGTTTTAAACGGAATTGCGCAAAGGCTGGTATTCAGCAGGAGATTCGTAAGAGAGAGCATTATGAAAAACCAAGCGTAAGACGTAAGAAAAAGTCTGAAGCGGCTCGTAAAAGGAAATTCAAATAATAGCACATAGAAAGAAACCTGTTTTCATATATTGTGAAAACAGGTTTCTTTCGTTATAGCCCAGCGACGCCAATTTGAACCATGGTCCGGTACCGGCAATTCTCAGGAACTTACATGAATCATATCTGTACAGCTAAAAATCATGGCACAGATTCACAAAAAAGTGCATATATTGAATAGAAAGCACAGGCTGGGGCTTGGTATGAAGAAAATATCTGAAAAGCTGGATCTGGCGCCAGATATACTGGAAGGGTCCACTATATTAAATATGTATGGAAACCAGAGTGCACTGGTGGAAAATTATAAATCGATCATAGAATATTCACCTACTCTCGTTAAACTCCAGGGCAGACATGTGAAGCTGCTGATCGAGGGGGCAAATCTTACCATCGAACGTTTTACGCAGGAGGACTGTAAAATTCTTGGGAATATCCAAAGTGTACAGGTAATTCCCACATAATAAGGAGGGATTGGCTTGAAGTGGCTTAAGGGATATATTGAATGTCGGCTCTGCGGTGGATCACTGGAACGGTTTCTGAATATGTGCCGGCATCATGGTATTCATATATGGAAATTACGGCAGACAGAAGAGATACATATGTGCATGTATGCAAAGGATTATGTGCTTCTGATTCCTCTGTGTGCCAAGTCGGCAGTACATCCGCATCTGGTGAGGAAGAGAGGACTTCCATTCCAGATACTGAAGATGTGGAGAAACTGGACATTTTATTCCGGTTTTCTCTTTTTTTTGGTTATACTTTTTGTATTGTCATCTTATTTATGGGAGATTACCTATAGTGGACAGAGAAGCTTTTCAAGGGAGACGCTCTCTGCCGACGTAGAGGGTATGGAAGTCTATCCTGGCATGAAGAGAAGCCGTCTCGACTGTGATGCCATTGAAAAGAGGCTGAGGGAGATCCACCCTGAGATCAGTTGGGTTTCAGCAGAAGAGATCGGAAGCGTGCTGAAGATATCCATCAAGGAAGGCAAAGAAAGTGTAGAGCACGAAAAGACAGGAACACCCTGCCACCTCATCGCTCCCTATGACGGTACCGTACAGGAGATATCAGTCAGCCGGGGTACGGCGAAAGTGAAAAAAGGCAAGAAGGTGAAGAAGGGGGATATTCTCATCAGTGGTTTGGTTCCGGTCACGGATGACAGTGACCAGGTGAGGGAGTATATGACAGTTGCCGCAAAGGGTGAGGTCAGTATTCTTGTACGGCAGGAGTTTTCAGAGCCGATATCCACTCATTATAAGAAGAAAGAGTATACGGGAAATAATGTGACACAATGGATGTTTCAGTGGCAGAACCAGAGGATTTCCCTAAAAAATCCTTTTAAACGGTTGGATAATTCAGCCGAATATGATATAATTACTGAAATATGTGTTGACAGGACGATTCATCCGCTCCCGGTTTCTGTTCTGGCAGAACGACAGGAATTCAGGAATTATAAGACGGTAGATGCTGTTTATACAAAAGATGAATTAAGAAAAGAAGGGATGCGCAGGTACCAGCGCAGGATGGAGCAGTTGACAGAGGATGATATGGAATTGTCTTCACACAGGGCGGTGATGAAGCAGCAGGATGAAAAGACATGGCTGCTGCAGGGGGAGATCTCTTTTCTCTGCAAAAAGATGGCGGCAAAGGAGGTTTCTGAGGAAGAGGCCAGAGTGGAACAGCCGGAACCGTCCCCAGAGGAATCTGGCAACTCTGCCGGGTGAGAAAATGGAGGAATGACAGCATGGAGGACCAGGAGATTATTTTTGATATACCGATTGAACATGAACGCAATATATTTGGCGGCCTGGACTGCTTTGTAAAAAAGATTGAAAAGGCACTTCAGGTCAGTGTGATACTTCGGGATGGGTCAGTGAAGATACAGGGGGAGAAAGAACGGATCCATGAGGCAGAACATGTCTTTGGGGAACTGATGGCCCTATCGAAACGTGGCAATACGATCACAGAGCAGAATGTAGATTATCTGTTATCACTACAGCGGGATCATATGGAAGTGTCTATGGCAGAGATTGACAGGGAACTCATTGGGTTTACGGTTCAGGGAAAGCCCATTAAACCGAAGACGCTGGGACAGCAGAGATACGTTGGCCAGATCCGGGATAAGATGATGGTATTTGGGATCGGTCCGGCGGGGACCGGTAAGACATATCTTGCCATGGCCATGGCAATACAGGCATTTAAAAACGATGAGGTGGGGAAGATCATATTGACGCGTCCGGCTATCGAGGCAGGAGAAAACCTGGGTTTTCTGCCCGGTGACCTGCAGAGTAAGATCGACCCTTATCTGCGTCCACTCTACGATGCACTGTATCAGATTATGGGGGCAGATGCTTTTCTCAAAAATTCAGAAAAGGGATTGATCGAGGTGGCACCATTGGCATACATGCGTGGGCGTACACTGGATAATGCGTTTATCATTCTGGATGAGGCGCAGAATACGACTCCGGCGCAGATGAAGATGTTCCTGACACGGATTGGCTTTGGGTCCAAAGTAGTGATTACAGGAGATCTGTCACAGAAGGATCTTCCCTTTAGCACGGAGTCTGGCCTTGAACAGGCAGCTTCTGTATTAAAGGATGTGGAGGAGATCGGTTTCAGCTATCTCACCAATAAAGATGTTGTGCGCCATCCACTGGTGCAGAAGATCGTACATGCCTATGAGAAGTTTGAGGCGAGGGAGAAGTACAGGGAATCCCGGAGACAGCCTGAGAAGCGGACAGGCGTTCGAAGGCAGGAGGGCAGGAATGCCAGTGGCAGGGGCAGGAAAAAGTGAGGAATTGTTAACGATCCGAACCGGAGGAATATATGACAGTTTATTTAGAAGATGAAAGCGGGTATGATTTTGATTTTTCTGTGAGAGGGCAATTGGACAAGCTGATCCGTTCTGTGGCAGAATATATTCAGTGTCCTTATGAGTTGGAGGTCAGCGTCTCCATTGTGACGAAAGACATGATCCATGAAATGAACCGGCAGTTCAGGGAGGCAGACCGTCCCACCGATGTTTTGAGCTTTCCGATGATGGAGTATGACAGACCGGCAGATTTTGAAGGAGAGGCTTTTTCTCGTTCCATGGCAGTTTCACCAGATACAGAAGAGCTTGTGCTGGGGGATATCGTCCTCTGTGCTGAGGTGATACATGAGCAGGCACAGGAGTATGGGCATTCTGAGCTGCGGGAATTTTCCTTTCTGACTGTGCACAGCATGCTTCATCTTTTTGGTTATGACCACATAGATGAAGGAGAACGGGAAGAGATGGAAAAGGAACAGAGAGCTATCATGGAGCAATTGAAGATCTATCGGTAAAAGACAGTGTGGAAAATAAGAATGTGCTTCTTTTACTAATGGTTCAGAATGGAGGATAAGATGACACAGAAACAAAAACAGATTATTTATGGAGTTGTGGCGCTGGCAATCGTATCTGCGTTTGCATTTGGCAGCTTTCTTGTTTACCGGCAGCGGGAGGCAGACGGCAATGGGACAGCGGATAATGTCTCTCCTTCTGCTACAGAGGCAGTACCGACACCGACACCGGTACCGACAGCAGATCCTCATCAGGGACAGGTGAGGAGTTCGATGACTGGAAAGTGGGTTGATGAAAAGGTAGAGAATAAGCGTGCTTTCGCTGTTATGATCAATAATATTGGATATGCTTTTAAGCATCAGGAAGGTACTTCCAAGGCTGACATTATTTATGAGGCGCTGGCAGAAGGCGGAATCACTCGTATGATGGCTGTCTACCAGGATGTATCTAAGGTAAAAAAGATAGGGTCTGTACGCAGTGCCAGACATTATTATGTACAGTTCGCAACAGAGTGGGATGCTGTTTTCTGCCATTTCGGACATACCAAATATGCTGTGTCGAAGATGGACAAATTAAAGACAGAGAACCTTAGCGGACTTTCCGGAATTGGCCCTGTCGTCTATGCCAGGACCAGCGCGTTGGCAGCGCCGCACAATGTATTTACCACAGGTGCCAAACTCCGTAAAGGAGCGAAAAAATTAGGATATTCCCTGAAGAAAAAAGAAGGGGGCAGGGCGGAGCATTTTACTTTTTATGAGAAGGATACGGATCTGGTATCAAAAAAGAAGGCAAAGAATATAACGATTCCCTTTTCAAATTATTCTACCTGTCAGATGAAATATAATGCTAAGAAGAAGACATATTTTAAATACGAGTATGGGCAGAAACAAATGGACCAATGTTATAAAAAACAATTGTCTTTCAAAAATGTTATTATTCAGATGGTGGACGAGTCCAATATTGACCGAAATGGTTATCAGACCATGAAGCTGACGAACCATTCAGGGGAAGGATATTATTGTTCCAATGGGAAACAGACCGCCATCACCTGGGAGCGAAGGGAAAAAGGAAATACAATGGTGTACAAGGATGCTGCGGGAAATGTACTTACGATAAATCCCGGCAAGACATACATAGCTGTTTATCCGAAAAGCCGGAAAAAATTGATTCAAGTGAAAGGATGAAGATCCATTGAGTACGAAGAACGAGAAAAAACGGGCCGATTATCTGAAGCAGGGGGGAGTGCTTGCCTTTGCTTCCCTTCTTGTACGCTTTATCGGCATGGTTTACCGTATTCCAATGTCAAATATACTGGGAGAGAAGGGCAATGGGATCTATGCTGTTGCCTTTGAGATTTATGATGTGATACTCATCATTTCCTCCTACAGCCTTCCACTGGCACTATCCAAGATTATTTCCGGACAGCAGGCAAAACGACAGCATCGCAACACAGGCAGGACATTCCGGGTAGCAATGGTATTTGCCGTGGTATCTGGCGGCATTTTTTGCCTGCTCCTCCTCTTTGGGGCGGGATTTATCGAGCGCAATATTTATCCGGAATATGAGGGGGTACAGATACCGCTCCGTGTCCTGGCGCCAACAATCTTTATCGTGGCACTTCTTGGTGTATACCGGGGTTTCTTTCAGGGAAAGAAGACGATGATGCCGACAGCCGTTTCCCAGATCGTGGAACAGGTCATCAATGCTGTGGTCAGTGTGGCGGCAAGTTATCTTTTTATGAAATGGAATGCCGAGAGCCTGCAGCAGGCAGCATGGGGAGCGGCCGGAGGCACGCTTGGCACCTGTCTGGGTGCGGCCTCAGCACTTCTGATCGTATTATTTGTCTACTGGATCTATCGGCCGGTGCAGGCAAAATTGGAGCGGAGAGACCGCAATGCAAGGAATTATTCTTCTATATATCTGTTCAAAATACTGATCATTACGATCGTTCCCATCGTTCTTTCGCAGACCGTATATAATATCAGTGGTCTGATCGATTATAAAGTATTTGGCGCGATCTATGGCAGCAAGGGTGTGGATGAGCATACGATCAGCCAGCTTGTGGGGGTATACAGTTCCAAATACCGCCTGCTCTGCAGTGTTCCCATTGCGATCTCTACAGCAGTGGCCTCTTCCATGATCCCAAGTGCAGTGGCGGCATTTACCAATGGAGATACAAAACAATGGAAGAAAAATGTGTCTTCTGGGATAAAATTCAATATGATCGTTGCCATCCCCTGTGCGGCTGGCCTTATGATGCTTGGAATCCCTATCGTAAAAATGTTGTTTTATTCCCATGAATATGTACAGGGAGTTCCCAGCCATGTGTTTGGGGGCAGAATGCTTATGACAGGGGCTGTTGCTATTGTTTTTTATGCTCTTTCGAATGTCACAGGAGGGGCGCTGCAGAGCATTGATAAGATGCGCCTGCCAGTGATCCACTCCGCAGTATCTCTTGCCATTCATGTGGGTCTGGTAGCCTTATTGCTGAAATATACAGATGTTGGTATCTATGCACTGATCATTGGGAATGTAACGTTCCCCATTATTGTATATATTCTGAATTTAATGGCGATCAAACGCTATGTGCCGTCATACCGACAGGAAGTTATAAAGACATTCCTTGCCCCGGTTGCGGCGTCCTTGTGGATGGGGGTTGCCATTGCACTGGTTTACTGGCTGCTTGGAATGCTCTTTTCATCTAACATGGTCCGTACCCTGTTGTCCGTCTGTGTGGGAGTTTTTGTGTACTTTATGGTATTTCTCATATTGCGGGGACTGACAAAAGATGAATTGTATGATTTTCCAATGGGACGCAGGCTGTATCTTCTGGCACGGAAGCTGCATGTAATGAATTGATCTTTATAATGGGCGCTGAATGCCATGCAGCGGAAGGCCTCGTCTTTATTTTCTCTCTGCAGGTAAAAAATTAACAATTTGTCCTGAAAAAGTACACAGAAAATACATTTCTTCTTTCTAAAATATCTATAAAAACAGTTCCATGACAGATTGGTCGGATGACATCAGTATGGGAAAAGGAGGATGATATGTCTGCTGTACAGTTTAATTTTAAGCGGTATGAAAAAAAGTATGTACTGACACCGGAACAATATGAACAGTTTTTCTCTTTGCTGCAGCAATATATGAGAGTGGATCAATATGGTGTACATACAATCTGTAATATTTATTATGATACAGATCATTATGACCTGATACGCAGATCGATAGAAAAACCAGTATACAAGGAGAAATTCCGCCTGCGCAGTTATGGTGTGCCTGACCATGCAGATAATATCTTTGCTGAGATCAAGAAGAAATATAAAGGTGTTGTATATAAGAGCCGGATCACTGCGGCCTGGGACAGTATCCAGCAAATGATCACAGAGGGATGTATACTTCCTGTTTCACCTCAGATACAGGCGGAGATGCAGTGCCTCTTTCGGCGGTATCCCTTAGTTCCCAAAGTATATCTTGCCTACGAACGGATCGCCATGGAAGAATATCAGGATATGGGTACCGGGCTGCGTATTACATTTGACCGGAATATCCGATGGCGGAAAGATAACCTGGATCTGTGTGCCGGAGACGAAGGATGGCCGGTACTGCCAGAAGAGCGTATTATAATGGAAGTGAAGACACCAATGGCTGTTCCTTTGTGGATGGTTTCCCTGCTCAGCAGGTGTGGTATTTATCCGGGCTCTTTTTCGAAATATGGCACATGTTATCTGCGGTATATCGCAGCCCATGAATTTGCACGAAAAAATACGTTAATAGAGAGGACAAACAAATGTTAAATAGTATCATTACCTTACCAATCACCCTTCCAACCCTTCTGATCTGCCTGGTCACGGCGATTGCACTGGGGATCTTTACAGCCCTTGTATTTTCATTTCGTCAGCATCACAGTAAGAGTTTTATGCTGACATTGGCGCTGCTGCCTATGGCAGTGTGTATCGTGATCATGATGGTTAATGGAAATATCGGTGCCGGTTTCGCTGTGGCAGGAACATTTACCTTAGTTCGCTTCCGCAGTATCCCAGGGACAGCAAGAGAGATCTCTGCGATTTTTGTGGACATGGTCATTGGATTTACTCTTGGTATGGGGTATATAGGTATAGCCGTAGTATTTTTCCTGCTTGCCGCGTTGCTTACCATGATCCTGACCCTCGTAAATTTTGGAGCGCCATCAAAAATAGAAAAGCAGCTCAGGATCACAATACCCGAGGATTTTGATTATAATGAATTGTTTGATGATGTATTTGCAAAATATACGGAAAAGGCAGAGATGGAACAGATCAGGACAACCAATATGGGAACTCTTTTTGAATTATCCTATCGTGTTGTATTTCCGGATAAGAGGATTCCAA
This sequence comes from uncultured Clostridia bacterium, assembly GCA_947643415.1. GTDB lineage: Bacteria > Bacillota > Clostridia > Lachnospirales > Lachnospiraceae > Eubacterium_F. Next base: position 85,791 of record CANRWA010000008.1, read on the forward strand.
AGGAATTTATTGATGAACTGCGTACCCGTAATGGCAACCTGAATATAGTCATCAATGATTTTACTGAAATGATGACTTTATAAGAGTAGGAGGATCCTATGCAGAAAAAAGGAAAGATGCTCGTTCTTGCTGTGCTGACCTTACTGGTAGCCGGCGCTGTCGTTTTTGCTATTCTATATGGCAGCCGTCAGGTAACAGGGCCATCTGGAACAGCGGGCGGTATTAATACAGGAAACGCACAGATACACCTTTCGGAAAGTGATACCATTGCTTCCGGGGCAGGGATTTCTCTGGATCAGAAGAAGGTCATTATCAATAAAGGTGGTACTTATTATCTGGATGGGGAGCTGACAGATGGTCAGATCTATGTAAAAGTAGGGGATGAGGAAACGGTCACACTTTCTTTAGATGGAGTTACTCTGTCCAACAAAACAGACCACCCGATCCATGTCGAAAATGCAAAAGAGACGATACTGACTTCCGGGTCAGATGCGGTCAATACCATTACATCCGGGGAAGGTGTCTCTGTGAACAGCAATAAAGACACACAGGTGGCTGCCATTTACTCAAGGGATGATCTGACGGTTGAGAGGGGAAAATATAATGTGACAGCATCCGGGGATGGCCTGCACTCGAATGATGATATCACGATAAAAGGTGGTGATATCATGATAGAGTGCGGTGATGATGGGGTTCATGCCAATGAGGAACTGCTTGTGAAGGACGGCAGCATTACGGTAAAGCAGTCCTATGAGGGGCTGGAGGCAAATCAGATCACCATTGAAGGCGGTGAACATGATATTACTTCCAGTGATGATGGACTGAATGCGAATGGTGGGCCGGCAAACGCTGGCGGTTTTGGAGGTGGACGTCAGGGCGGTGGCGGAAAACCTGATTTTGACGGCGGTAATGAACCTGGCAGAGGTCCCGGTGGTATGAAACCTGGTTTAGAAGACGGGTCCAGTGGTATATCAGGTGAGGATACAAGTAAACAGATGAACAGCACACAGCAGGACAGCACGACGCAGGAAACGGAGGATGAATCGGCAGATGAGGGAAAGGATGATGGCACAAATACAGAAAAAACACCAAATCTGATTATATCTGGCGGTAAGCTGACAGTGAATGCCGAGGGAGATGGTCTGGATTCCAATGGAAATCTCATCATAAAAGGGGGAGAGATCTATGTTGATGGTCCTTCCTCAAATGGAAATGGCGCACTTGATGTCGGCACAGAGATCGGAGGAATTTGCCAGATTGAAGGTGGTACGGTTATTGCTGTGGGAAGTTCTGGTATGGCAGAGACCTTTGACGATAGCTCGACACAATGTTCTTTCCGCTATAATCTAGAGAGTAGTTATACTGAGAATACAGAAATAACGATCCTGAATGAAGATGGAAAGGAAATCTTCCAGTACAAAACGAAGAAAACAGGGAATTCGGTTATATTCAGCAGTCCGGAACTTGAGAAAGGAAAGAAGTATACATTGAAAGTGGGAGACAAGGCAAATGAGGTTACATTAAGTGATATTTCCTCTTCTTTCGGTACAGAATCCCGTGGTATGGGAGGCAGAGGCGGACATGGCGGCATAATCAAGAGGGGAGAATGAAATGGCAAACCGAGCATATTTATACGCCCAAAAGGGAGCAGAGATGATTAGTATATCGGAATATAATTATGATATACCAATTGCTTATAAGATTCTGGTAGCTCAACACACAAAAAGAGTTAGATCAAAAATCTTTAAGAGTCCATTTAAAACTGCTATAAAAGGAGATTTTGAGAAGGGTGTAGAAAGGTTATATGCTTTTCTGGACGAATTGAGGACAAAGGATTACTTTGAAGAAAAGGTACTAGAAGAGAAAATAGAAGAAACAAAAGCTTTTTTGGAGAAAAAACATGGATGCAGTCATTTTTATCTGGAAGGGGCGGAAATATATGAATTGGATTCTAACCCTATACTGGGCAGCCTGAGAATGAAGAATAGCATTTCGAACATTAACAAGGAGATAAAATCTTTTTATGGTCTAATGGATGAAATGAAAAAGGAGCAGGAAGATAAAAATAATATGATGGCATATATTGGCATTCAGGAGTGGAGTGATTATTTATATTATGAAATGTAGATAAAACTGCAGCAGATAAATAAGGCAGGATGCCGGAATATCCTGCCTTAAATCTTGTGCAGCTTATGGGACTGTTAATGTATCTTGTGTCAGGTACTGTGAACTTTAGTCCCATTCAATCTCGTCGCCTTCATCCCGGACAATGCGATAGAGTTCATCCTCCCCCTCTACCAGTTTCTCCAGCAGTCTTGCGAAACGGTCAGCTTTTTGTTCATTTTCTTTAGAATAATCATAATAGGCACAATACATCCCTGCCTCTGGATCTGTTTTCATTCCATCCAAAAGATCCGGTTCGTATTTCTTCAGATAGTAGTTAAGAAATGCTTCCCAGTTATATCCGTTCATATAGGCATCTGGATTAATTTTCTCCATTTTTTCGCCGATATGCATCAGTTTTTCTTCCTCAATATACAGACATACACTGATACTATGGTCTCCTTTTATAACACTTACATATTTTTGCATTATGATCCTCCATTCTTATTGATCTGCGGTTTTCAGTCAGGCTTTACCTGTATTTCATGTCCTCTATTCGTGGAACAAAAAACGCTCTGCGTTTTTTAAAAGCCTGCGGTTTTCAGTCAGGCTTTACCTGTATTTCATGTCCTCTATTCGTGGAACAA